>JAFYCQ010000078.1 GCA_017539635.1 Oscillospiraceae bacterium | reverse complement strand
GCCACGCCGCGGAACTGGGCGGCCAGCTCCGGGAAGCCCTCGGCCTCCGCCGTCTTGGCAAAGCCCTCGTACATGTCCGTCCACTCGAAGTTCTCTCCGTCTGCGGCGGCCTTTAGATTTTCCGCCGTGGTGCCGACGCCGTTTAATTCCTTGAACCAGAGCTTGGCGTGCTCCTTTTCGTTCTCGGCGGTCTTCAGGAAGAGAGCCGAGATCTGCTCATAGCCGTCCTTTTTGGCCTGGGACGTGAAGTAGGTGTACTTGTTCCTGGCCTCGGACTCCCCGGCGAAGGCCGCCATGAGGTTTTTCTCCGTCTGTGTTCCCGCGTACTTGTTTACCTTTTCTGCCATGTTAATGCCTCCTTATTAATGATGTTTCCTGCCCGAGGAGGTCAGCAGAAGGCCGAAAACGGCTCCGCATATGCCTCCTATGATGTGCGTGATCTGGGAAATATTGTCCTTTGTGAACAGCCCGTCAATAATTTCGCCGCCGATGTAGAGGATGAACACCAATATCATGGTGAGGGGCACGGTCCCCTTCCTTGCGCCGGTTATGGAGGACATTATTATCATCATGAAAACGATGCCCGAAGCGCCGAGAAGCGCCGTGCCGGGGAAGAATATGAACTGCACAAGCCCCGAAATGAGGGCCGTGCCGGCCATGGCCTCGATAAGCGGCGCCGAGCCGTATCTCTCCTCAAGCTGCGGTCCTAAAACCAGGACAAGCAGGATGTTGCCGATAAAGTGGCTGTAGCTGGCGTGACCCAGCACGTGGAGGAAAAACCGGGGATAAGTCAAAGGGTCGGCCAGGGACGCGCGATAGACGGAAAAGAGCTTCACTGTCGTAATGTCCCCCGTTATCTTCCCCAGTATCAGGGCCAGTAAGGACAGCCCCGCGAAGGTGAGCACCGCCGGGGAATTGTAGCTGATTTTTTTGAATATCATTTCGTCACCTTCCCTGCTTTCGCCGGGTTTTTCCGGTCCTGCCGGCGTTTCGTTTTTCCTTTTCGGTTTTGCCCGGTCTCTTCGTCTCCGGCCGTATGAGGCACCGGGGAGAAAAGCCTATGAGGTCTTCCCTGCCGGCGGCTTTGAGCGCGGCAGTTACAAGGCTCCTGTTTTCCGGCTTTTTCCATTGCAGGAGCGCCCTTTGCATGGCCTTTTCCCTGGGGGAACGGGGCACATACACCGGCTTCATGGTCCTGGGGTCCAGGCCCGTATAGTACATGCAGGTGGACAGCGTCCCCGGCGTGGGGTAAAAATCCTGTACCTGCTCCGGCATGTGGCCCGAGGCGTTCAAATACTCCGCCAGCTTTACGGCGTCCCTTAAAGAGGAGCCGGGGTGGGAGGATATGAGATACGGCACCACGAACTGCTCCTTGCCGTACTTTTTATTGAGGCTCCTGTACTTTTCCAGGAATCTCTCATAGACCTCGTTGTGGGGCTTGCCCATAACGTCCAGCACCGCGTCGATGCAGTGCTCCGGCGCCACCTTGAGCTGTCCGGAGATGTGGTATTTCACCAGCTCCGGCAAAAACTCCCCCTTTTTGTCCGCCAGCACGTAGTCAAATCTCACGCCGGAGCGGACGAACACCTTTTTTATACCCGGTATCTTCCTCATTTTCCGCAGCAGAGAGAGGTAGTCCGAGTGGTCGGCGTCAAGGTTTTTGCAGGGTGTGGGGGTGAGGCAGTTTTTGCCCCGGCACATGCCGTTTTTGAGCTGCTTTTCGCAGGAGGGGTGGCGGAAATTCGCCGTGGGGCCGCCCACGTCGTGGATATAGCCCTTGAAATCCGGCAGCTTTGCGATGCTCTCCGCCTCTTTCAGAACGGATTCCTGGGAGCGGGAGGTTATCATCCTCCCCTGGTGGAATGCCAAGGCGCAGAAGTTGCATGCGCCGAAGCAGCCCCGGTTGTGGATTATGGAAAACCGCACCTCCTCAATGGCAGGAACGCCGCCTTCGGCCTCATATACCGGATGCCAGGTCTTCATATACGGCAGCTCGTAAACCCTGTCGAACTCCCGCCGGGACAGGGGCATGGCCGGGGGATTGACTACCAGCGTCCTGCCGCCGCAGTCCTGCAGGATGGCTTTGCCCCTTACGGGGTCGTGCTCGTCGTACTCTGTCATGTTTGCCTTTGCGTAGGCGGTTTTATCCCGGCAGACCTCCTCATAGGAGGCCACCTCCACAAAGTCGAATTTGCAGTCGGCTCTGTCTTTCGTTATATAGGCCGTGCCGGGCACGTCGCGGATGGAGGAAATATCCTCTCCCCTGTCGAGCCTCCCGGCTATCTCGCGGGTGGCCGTCTCTCCCATGCCATAGACGAGCAGGTCGGCCTTGGCGTCAAAAATGACGCTTCTTCTTACCTTGTCGTCCCAGTAATCGTAGTGGGCAAAGCGCCTTAATGACGCCTCCAGCCCGCCTATCACCACCGGCAGCCCCGGAAAGGCCTCTCTTGCCCGGGAGGCATAGACGATTACCGCCCTGTCGGGCCGCAGGCCCGCCTTTTTGCCGGGAGAATAAAAATCCTCACCGCGTCTCTTTTTGGCCGCCGTGAAGTGGGCCACCATGGAATCCAGGTTACCCGAGCTTATCATGACGGCAAGCCGCGGCCTGCCGAAGGCCCGGAACGCCTCGGCGTCGTGCCACTCCGGCTGGGCCAGCACGGCCACACGGAAGCCCTCCGCCTCCAGCACCCGGGATATGACCGCCGTGCCGAAGCTGGGGTGATCCACGTATGCATCCCCGGTGACCACGAGGAAATCGTAGCCGTCCCACCCCCGGGACTTCATGTCCTCAAGGGAGATGGGGAGAAATCCCCCGCTCATATCTTAATGTCCTTTATAAGCTTCCCGCCTGCCGGCTGAAAGCCGTAATGCTCATAATACCCGGCGTTTTGCCCGGAAATGATCGCCAGAGCGTCCCTCCCGTCCCGTCTGTACCAGGATACAGCGTGGCCTAAAAGCTGCACGGAGACCGCAAGGCCCCTCCAGGCTTCACGCATGTAATACCAGTCTATCCAGCCTACGCCCTTTTCCCTGTCTCTCCGGAAATCCAGCTCGATGAGCCCGGCCTTTTCGCCCTTGTACAGAGCCCAGACCACGGAGTTTTCATTGTCCTTTACCCGCCTGCAGGCCGTCTCCCAGCCGCCGGGACGGACGAGCTCGTAAAGCTCCCTGTCTTCCTCCGGCGAAAGGGGCGTAAATCTCATGCTGGAGGCGTCGTAATCCACGTTTTCCCTCCACCAGATCTGTTTTCTGAAGCGGGAGACCTCGTCGGTAAGATGAGAGCTGTCGCCCAAATACAGGACCTCCGCCCTGCCGGCAGAGTTATCGACTGTTAGTTCCGCAACCGCGGTGTTGTCGCAGTGCTGGATCCTGGAAATATCCTCCGAGGGGATATCGAGTATCGCAGACATGAGGCACCTTATGGCCATGCCGTGGGAAACGAGGGCGATAATACCCCCCTCGTGCTTCCAGGAAAGCTCCCTGAGGAGGTCAGTCATACGGTTTCTGGTGTGGTAAAAGTCCTCGCTGCCCTCTACGTGCCATTTGGCCGGGTCATTGTTGAAAAATGAGAGCTGCTCGTGATAAAAGGCCGAAGCGTCGCCCCAGGGCCGGTCCTCCCACTCCCCGAGGTTTACCTCCCGCAGGCGTTCCGTCGTTATGACTGGTATCTTCCGGATCTCCGCCACGGCCCCGGCCGTAAGGTATGCCCTTTTCAGGTCGCTGGAATAAACCGCGTCCAGCTTTATATCCCTGAATCTGGCGGAAAGCGGGATAAGCTGCTTTTTCCCCAGCTCGGTGAGGTCGCTGTCGTATTGGCCGTGCATCCTGCGGTAGAGGTTCCCCTCCGCCTCAGCATGTCTGATAATGAAAACTCTCGTCATGGATAAAATGCCTTTCAGTATTTCTGAAAGTATTATATATTAAAAACTTACATTTGACAACTTATCCGACAATAAAAAGCTGTTGACAAACATAACGTGTTATGATAACATGATTGAGCGTCTGAGATGAGATTTCGGATCGTTTTGTTTTGGAGAGATACCGAAGTGGTCATAACGGAACGGTCTTGAAAACCGTCGGCTCGCAAGGGCTCGTGGGTTCGAATCCCACTCTCTCCGCCATATTTTTTCTTTTTTTCGGCTATGCGGAAGTACCCAAGAGGCCGAAGGGGCTCCCCTGCTAAGGGAGTAGGCCGCCAGAAGCGGCGCGAGAGTTCAAATCTCTCCTTCCGCGCCAGAAGCAGAAAAGCCCGCAGTCATTTAGGCTGCGGGCTTTTCTGTTTTTTTGCGCTTTTAAACTATGCTTTGATTAATCAAAGTGATTGACATAACAAATCTGACACTGTAAAATATTAAAAACTGAAAATTCGGGTGATATTCCTGTATGCGCCGCAGAATGTATGAAATAATTGAAAAAACCGACGGAAAGGATAAGCTCAGCCTTTTCTATGACGTTTTCATGCTGGTGGTCATCGTAGCCAGCCTTATTCCCCTGACCTTCAAGACTGAATACCATGTCTTTGAGGTTATGGACATAGTCACGGTCAGCATATTCATCGTGGACTATATCTGCCGCTGGGCCACCGCCGATTACAAGCTGGAAAAGCAGTCGGTATGGAGCTTTGTCCTGTATCCCTTTACATTTATGGCCATTATCGACCTCTGCTCCATCGTGCCCTCCCTGTCGGCTATATGGCCGGGCGTTGCCTTTCTCCACTATCTCACGATGTTCCGGGCTCTGCGTGTGCTCAGGATACTCAAGATCCTGCGCTATTCCACAAACTTTGAAATAATCCTCGACGTACTGAAGGCCTCCCGCAAGGCGCTTTTAGCCGTCGGAACTCTTGCGGTGTTCTACATCCTGGTGGCGGCTTTAGTGCTTTTCAACGTGGAGCCGGACACCTTCAGAAGCTTTTTCGACGCTTTGTACTGGGCGACTATTTCCCTTGCCGCCGTGGGCTACGGCGATATTTACCCCGTGACGGCCATAGGGCGTTTCTTTACGATGGTCTCCTGTCTTTTCGGCGTGGCGGTCGTGGCTCTCCCCGCCGGCATCATTACCGCCGGCTATATGCAGGAGGTAAACCGCAAAAACGTCGAAGCAAGGAAAAACGAGGAAAAAAAGGAAGATTGACTTTCATTCCGACATAAAGACGACCCCCGGGAACGATCGTTTCCGGGGGTTTTTGAGTATATTCGGTTCCGAACTATTTTTTCTTGTCGGCCCTGCCTGTGGGACGGAGTATCTGGGGCTTTTCCGCGCTGCTGCCGGCGGGTTTGAACTGTACGTCCTTGCGCTTCTGGCCAAATCCCGGCGCATCTGTCCTGCCCTGGGGCTTCTGCGCCTGCTGGGGCTCCTGGGGTCTGTTGTGGAAAGATGGCACCTGGGGATTGACCTGCGTCTGCTGGGGCTCCTGGGGCCTTTTGTGGAAGGACGGCACCTGGGGATTTACCTGT
>JAFYCQ010000077.1 GCA_017539635.1 Oscillospiraceae bacterium | reverse complement strand
GCAGCTCTGCAATATATCTCAGCGCGTGGAACGGGTTTTCAAATTTGATCGGCCTTATGAGAATAGCCGCAACTCCCGCCAGCCTTGCACCGAAAATGTCCGTAAATGTCTGGTCTCCCGCCAGGGCTATGTTTCCCGGAGGGATGCCGCATATCTCCGCGGCCTTCAAAATCCCCGCCCGGCGGGGCTTTCCCGCTCTGCCAATGAATCCCGCGTCCAGCGCCCGGGAAAACCGCTCCACCCTGCCGTTTTTTTTGCTGTTGGAGACGATAAACAGCGTCACGCCGCTTTTTTTAAGCCGATCTGCCCAGGCCAGTACTTCCGGCCCCGGCTCCGGCGTCTTATATGGCGCTATGGTGTTGTCGATGTCCAGCAGCAGGAGCTTTAACCCCCGCTCTCCCAAAAAAGCCGGAGAAATGTCCGTCAGTCTTTTGAAACCGTAATCCGCCGTAAAACAAAAACTCATAAGCTCCACCGATAACAAAATATAATTTCAAGAGGTGAAAAAAATGGTGATCATAACCGTCCACACTCCCGAAACAGCCGAATATATCAAAAAAACGGAAAACAACGCCTGCATGCTCTACCGCGTCTCCCCCGACGGCCGCCTTTTGCGAGCGAAAACGGAGGAACCATCCCCCGGGATCATCATGGGCGTCTTTCTCGCTCCTGCGGCAATTCCCGCCGGCGATATTCTGGCCGAATACCGCGATAACGGCTTTACCGGCATAATGCTCGACGGGCAAAGCCCATCCGGGAGCATCGCAGAAACCGCTTCCGCGCTTTCTGGGCAAGTCCCGGTCTATGTCCCGGAAAAGCTCTGTCCCGACGCAAAGAACTGCAATATTCTCGTCGAGACCGCCATATCCTCCGGAAGCCTTAGAAAACGCTTTGAAACCGCCATATCCCGTTATGGCCGCGGCCGCGTCTTCGCCGATATAGAGCGGACCCGCTGGGACTTCCCCCTGCCCTTCAGGCAGGAGCGGGGCAGGCCGCTTTCGGGAGAGGAGCTTAAAGCACTCTATCGCCGCAGGGCCTCCGGCCCTCACTATTCTCCCGATCTGTGTGCCTGGTATTTAAGCTGCCGTGAAAACGGCGGCTCCCGCTTCGTCCTCTATGACGACGCCGTAAGCATAAACAGAAAGCTGAAAATACTGTCCTCCCTCGGCATAGCCGGAGCATTCCTCAATTACAGGGAGGTCGCTGACATTTACGGCGCCATAGAGAAAAACTATTGATCTTCTCCCTCTCTTACGATCTTTTTTATGTTCTTTTCCGCCTTGCTCCTGGCGGTCATAACCTCATGGCCGCAGCCCAGGCATTTGAGGCGGAAATCCGCGCCGGTACGCAGTACCTTCCACTCGCGGCACCCGCAGGGGTGCTGCTTTTTCATGATCAAGGTGTCCCCCAGCCTAACGTCCATTCTTGATTAACTCCCAATAGGCCTTAGCCGCCTGCTCAGTCTTGTTTTCTCCGTACTCGTAGTATTTAAGATCCTTGATGGCGTCGGGCAGATACTGCTGTTTGACGTAGTGCTTTGGGAAATCGTGGGGGTACAGATATCCCTGCTCCCGCTCAAATCCGGTGCCGTCGGCGTGAACGTTCTGCAAATGCCGGGGAATATCCCCGGTCCTGCCCTGCTGAACATCCCTGATGGCAGTGTTTATGGCCTTGTAGATCGAATTTGACTTGGGCGCCGTCGCCAGAAATACCGCCGCCTCGGCCAGGGGTATCCGCGCCTCAGGCATACCCAGCTGCACCGCCGAATCCACGCAGGCCTTCACAATGGCAATGGCCTGGGGATAGGCCAGCCCCACGTCCTCGGAAGCCACCACCAGCATTCTCCTGCAGGCGATGAGCATGTCCCCGGCCTCCAAAAGTCTTGCCAGATAGTGGAGCGCCGCGTCCGGATCCGAGCCCCTGAGCGACTTCTGCAGCGCGGAGATTATATCGTAATGGGCGTCCCCCGCCCGGTCATACCTCATGGCGCTCTTCTGTGAGACGGTTTTGGCGTCCTCCAAAGTTATGTAAACTTTGCCGTCCCGCTTCACTCCGGCGGAAAACAGCAGCTCCACGGAGTTGAGAGCCTTTCTCACGTCGCCGCCGCAGGCCTGGGAGATATAGGGCACGACTCCCTCTTCTATCTCCGCGCCTCCGGTTTTTTCCGTCATGTAATCTACGGCCCTTAAAACCGCCTTTTCGGTCTCTTTCGCCGTAACTTCCTTGAACTCAAAAACGGTGCAGCGGCTTAAAATCGCGTTGTAAACGTAAAAATACGGGTTTTCCGTAGTTGACGCTATAAGCGTCACGGAGCCGTTTTCAATGAACTCCAGAAGGGACTGCTGCTGCTTTTTGTTGAAATACTGTATCTCGTCCAGATAAAGCAGTATCCCGTTGGGGGCCATGATCGGATTTAGGTCGCTTATCATGTCCTTTATGTCGGAGATCCCCGCCGTTGTTGCGTTGAGCTTGTGCAGCACCCGGTTGGTGCGGGCCGCTATAATGTTCGCCGCGGTGGTCTTTCCGGACCCGGAGGGCCCGTAAAAAATCATATTGGGGATGTTCCCGCTCTCGATTATCCGCCGGAGGAGCCCGTTTTGGCCCAGAATATGCTCCTGCCCCACCATATCGTCAAGACTCCGGGGTCTTATTTCATCTGCCAAAGGCCGGTACAAGGCTCTCACCTCCGTTTACAAAAGTCAAAAAAGATAGTATAATCACCTGTGAGGTGTCGAAATATGCTGAATAAGAAACAGGCCTTAAAAATCATCAAGATCCTCGAGGATACCTACCCTCTCGCCCAGTGCACTCTAAGCTACGAAAAGGACTATGAGCTGCTTTTCGCCACCCGTCTGGCCGCCCAGTGCACGGATGAGCGGGTCAACAGGATAACCCCCGCATTTTTCTCCGCCTTCCCCACGTTGGAGGCCATAGCTCAGGCCGACGTCTCCCGGGTCGAGGAATACATCCGCCCCTGCGGCTTTTACCACTCCAAGGCAAAGGACATCGTAGCCGCGGCAAAAATGCTGGTCTCTGAGTATTCCGGCCGCGTGCCGGACACCATGGAGGAGCTTTTAAAGCTCCCCGGCGTGGGACGCAAGACCGCAAATCTCATACTGGGCGACGTTTTCGGAAAGCCCGCCGTGGTGGTGGACACCCACTGCATCCGTCTTTCAAACCGCATGGGCTTGTCCGACACGAAGGACCCGGCGAAGATCGAAGCTCAGCTCAAAGACAAGCTCCCCCCTGATAAATCCTCCGACTTCTGCCACAGGATAGTCCTCCACGGCCGTGCCGTCTGCTCCGCCCGAAAGCCGGACTGCGAAAACTGCCCGGTAAACGCCGTCTGCGAAAAGAACCTTTGATCAGTCTCTTCTGAGCCTTTCCGCCTCCGCCTCATCTGGAGTTACGTAAACCGTTTTCTGCTCCGTGTAGATGACCATACCGGGCCTCGCGCCGGAGGGCTTTTTGACAAATCTCACCTGGGTGTAATCCACCGGCACATTTGTGCCGCCTCTGGCCTGGGAGTAATAGGCCGCCAGCCTCGCCGCCTGCAATATCGTCTTTTCATCCGGCTCCCCGTCACCTGATATCACGACGTGGGAGCCGTGTATCTTCTGTGTGTGGAGCCAGATATCCGTCCGCCCGGCAGACCTGGTGAGCTCGTCGTTCTGGGTGCCCGTTCTGCCCACCCGGATATAAAACCCGCCGTCGGACATGAAGACCATGGGCCTGGACGGGGCTCTTTTTATCTTTTTCCCGGTCTTGGGCGCCTTAATATATCCGGCGTCCTCCAGCTCCCGGCGGATTTCGGACAGATCCTTCTCTCCCGAGGCCCGCTCGATTTCCCCGATTACGCTTTCAAGGTACTGCAGTTCTTTTTCCCCGTTCTCTATCTGGGGAACGAGCATTTTTTCCGCGTTTTTCGCCCGGTTGAAGTCCTTGTAGTATTTTGCAGCGTTTTGCTGAGGCGACTTTGCCGGATCCAGCTTTATCTCCCTGACGGCCCCCTCCTCGCCGTAAAAATCCTCTGCGGAAAAGGAGGAAGCCCCCCTGGGGATAAATGCCAGGTTGGCCATGATAAGGTCGCCGCACTGCCGGAGATTTTCCCGGTCGTATGTGGCCAAAAGCTCCGTTTTCTGGCTTGACAGCTTCTTTTCCAGACGTTTTCTGGCGTTTTTGACCGTCTTCATGAGCCCCTGCGCCTTGACTTTTACGGTATCGGACAGGGCTCTTCTGGTGTAAAAAGCGTCCAGCGTCTCGGAAAACCCCGCCGGGTATTCCTTTTTCAGAGCGTCCCCGTACTGGGTAATATCGGTAAAGGAAAAATCTCTTGCCCTCTGCCCGTCGAACAGGATGCAGGGGCGGAAATCTCCCCTCTGCGCCTCTTCCAGCATCTTCCTAAGCTCAGAAACGGCGGCCTGGCCCATGTCTCCGGACTCGGAAAGCCTCACGGAAACGCCGCCGTAAGCCCGGGACACCGCCTCCCGGCATATAAGGGGCGAAAGCCCGGAAAACAGCTCCAGCAGCCTGCCGGCGATCTCCCCGTCTCCCCCGGTTCTCAGCAGCGCCGTCATCTCCTCCGGAGACGCGGCGAAGGGGTCCGCCTTCTCCTGCTTTTCCGGCGGCCTGTAAAACAGCCCCGGCAGAAGCTGCCGCTTGCCGGAAAGATCCCCGGAAACCCGCCGCAGGCAGTCGGTTATCCGCATATCCTCATCCGTGAGGATGATATTCGCGCTGGAGCTTATAAGCTCAACAATAAGGTGTCTTTCATGCCGGTCCCCCATGGCGTCCCCGGCGTCCAGAGCTATATCCACCGCCCGCTCAAGCTGGGGCTGTGTAACGGAAACTATCCTCGCGCCCACCAGGTGCTTCCGCAGCAGCATGCAGAACATGGGCGGCGCGTCCGGGTTTTCAAACCGTCCGGCAGTAAAATGTATCCTGGCGCTGCCGGTACCGCCGCACAAAAGCAGCTTTTCGGAACCGTTTTTCCCCCGCAGGGAAAGAATTACGGTGTCCGCCGTGGGCTCGTGTATTTTGTCAACGGCCGCCCCCACGGCCCTGGGCGCTATCTCCCGAGCAAGGCCGGAGAGGAAAAGAGAATCAAGAGGCATCGTTCCCGCCCTCCGCTATAAGGGCGAAAAGCTCAGAGAGTCTTTCCGTCTCTCCCTTTAAGTACAGGCAGCCGAAAAGCGCCTCCAGCCCCGTGGCGGCGTGGTACTCCCCCACAGTGGATTTGCTCGGCACGGAGTTCACGTGGGCATTCCTGCCTCTCTTGAAGATCTCCCGCTCCTCCTCCGTAAAAAGGGGTATGACCCTTCTTGCCAGTGCGGCCTGGGCCGGTGCCGAGACATACTGCACCGTGGAAAGGTGCAGCACCTTGGCCGTTTCCAGCCCCTTGCGGCAGAGGTACGCGCGCACCATCAGCTCATAAACCGCGTCCCCCACATGGGCCAGTCCCAGGGTGGTGATCTTCCCTATCTCCTCGTCATTCAGCTTTACGTTCAGCAGGTCCATATTCCCTCCGGAAGAGTAATAATATTTATCGGTTTATTGTATCACAAACCGCCGGATTTTTCCATTACATTTAAATTTGAAAACCCGTTTATTTTTTCTTGACAACCCGCTCACCCCCTGTTATACTATTAAAGCCGCTTTGACCGGGCCCAAAAGAGAGTCTGTAAGGCTCCGCCCCCGACAGCGAGTCTCTGAATTTGAAGAGGTGAAAAACATGACACACGCTATTATCGAGACCGGCGGAAAGCAGTACCGCGTGGCTGAGGGCGACGTTATCTTCGTCGAGAAGCTCCCGGCCGAGGTCGAGGAGGAGGTCAAGTTCGACCGCGTCCTGGCTGTCATCTCCGATGAGGACAGCAAGATCGGCGCTCCCGTGGTTGAGGGCGCTGCCGTTACCGGCAAGGTGCTGAAGAACGGCAAGAGCAAGAAGATCATCGTCTATAAGATGCATCCCAAGAAGAACTACCGCAGGAAGCAGGGCCACCGTCAGCCCTACACCAAGGTGCAGATCGAAAAGATCGCCCTTTGATGCTTTCCTTTAAGACACTTTATCAGGAGGTGTAACGAAAATGGCACATAAAAAAGGTATGGGCTCCACCAAGAATGGCCGCGACAGCAAGTCCAAGCGCCTCGGCGCCAAAAGGGCCGACGGTCAGTTCGTTCTGGCCGGCAACATCCTCGTCCGTCAGCGCGGCACGAAGATCCACCCCGGCATCAACGTAGCCAAGGGCGGCGACGACACTCTCTTCGCCCTCAAGTCCGGCACCGTAAGATTCGAGCACTACGGCAAGGACAGAAAGCGCGTCTCCGTTTACGAGCAGGAGCTTGCGCAGTAAAAAAAGCGATACAAGAACCGGGCATGGACTCCCATGTCCGGTTCTTTGTCTTTATCTGTTTCAAAGCACAAGCCCGCCTCCGGAATATTCCGCAGGCGGGCTTTAGTATTTACTATTTGATAATTACTCCTCTATCCTCCAGTGGCACTGCATGGAGCCGTAGGCATTTAAGTCCGGCACGACGAACTCGCCCTTCACTCCCCGCTTTTTCAGCTCCTCCGCGCAATGCTGCATCACAAGCACGTCCAGCGCCGACCGGGTTTCCATTCCGATCTTGTGAACGGGCTCGTCGGGGAAGCGCACGGCGCTTGCCACCATAAGATCGATAGCCGGGATATACCCTTTTCTTGCCAGCAGGATACGCAGTATGTTTATGAAATCCCCCCGGACGACGATTTCCGCGTATTGCTCATCGGAGTACGCATCGTCCACCCTGCGCTTGGGCCACAGCTTTGAAGGGTAAACCTCTTCGAGCTTATGCTCCTTAAAAATGTCGTTGAAAACGTCCTCCGTCTCATACATGAGCCGGGAATAAGGCACCTCGCCGTTCATGTACCGTCTCAGCGCCTTTTCTGTCTCCTCGTTAGTGACGGAGTCGATCCACGCCTGCTTTACGGCCTTCCGCCGCTTTTTTTCTTCTCCTGTAAGCTTAGGCTCAGGCTCTTTCGGCCCTCCGCCTCCAAATCAGCTTGATAACAAACCGCCTGCCATACTAACCCGTACCCCCATTTTCTGTCGAGGTTTTTATTATTGTATCATATTGTTTAAGTATACGCAATCATAGCTTTTGCATGATACGAAATACCGCATAAGGCAGGGCAGCAAACGTCACCG
>JAFYCQ010000076.1 GCA_017539635.1 Oscillospiraceae bacterium | reverse complement strand
ATACCCGAACTGAGCTATGAATTCCACAGAAGCGAAACGGTAAACCTTGAAAGCAAATTTTTCCAGTATTTCGACGCCGATACGGTCTTCTGCGCATTTTCCAACGGCGTGGATCTGTTATTCTCCTGTGACGAATCGCTGCTGAAAAACGCCGCTCCCGCCGAGGGCCCCAGCGACTGGGCAAAGGAGGAGATCGCCGCGGCCGAGAAGGCCGGCATCATCACCCCCCACACCAATTCCAATTTCCGCACGGATATAAACCGCTTCCAGTTCGCCGAGCTTGTTGTGAACATGGCGGAAAAGGTCCTGGGCAGGAGCATAGCCCCCGCCGAGGAAGGCACCTTTACCGACTGCAAGGAGGCCGCCGTTCTGAAGGCCTATGCCGCCGGGATCGTCAACGGCGTGGGAGACGGCAAGTTCGCCCCCGACACCACCACCAACAGGGAGCAGATAGCCACCATGATAGCCAGAGCCATAAAGTATCTGGAAAAGGAGACGGGCAAGACCTTCGCCCCCGCCTCTCCCAGCATCGACAAGTTCACCGACAAGGACCAGGTGTCCGCCTGGGCCGTGGACGGCGTGGGACTTCTGGCCGCCAACGGCATAATGAACGGCACCAGCGAGACCACCCTCTCCCCTCAGAACCCCTGCACGATAGAGCAGAGCATACTGCTCATCTACCGCTTCTATCAGAAAACAGTGTAAGCGCAGTTTCCCTCCCTCCCCGGTTACGGCCGGGGAGGGCTTTTTTCGTCTTGCTACCCCGGCTGTTTTGTAATATAATATCCCTATCAAAACAGGAGCCGGAACTATGACGGAAAAAGAATTTCAAAAACGATATACCGCCGCCCGGAAAAAGATAATCGCGGCAGACTTCAAGCACCTAAACGACATGCAGCTCAAGGCCGTCATGGCGACGGAGGGGCCCTTGCTCCTCCTGGCCGGGGCCGGCAGCGGCAAGACGACGGTGCTGATAAACAGGACTGTGAACCTCCTGCGCTACGGCCGGGGCTCCGACACATCGGAGATACCCCCGAACGCCACGGAGGATGACCTTGTTTTTCTGGAGGCCTACGCCGAAAGCCCCGCTGTTGAGGACAGAGACAGGGCCGTATCCCTGTGCGCCTTAGAGCCGGCGGAGCCCTGGCAGGTAATGGCCATAACCTTTACAAACAAGGCGGCAAACGAGCTGAAAAGCCGTCTGGAAAACGCCATCGGCGAGAGGGCCAGGGACATCTGGGCCTCCACCTTCCACTCCGCCTGCGTCAGGATATTAAGGCGGTATATAGACCTGTTGGGTTACGACAATTCCTTTACCATTTACGACACCACCGACAGCCAGGCCGCAGTTAAGCGCATATTAAAGGACTTGAATCTCGACGACAAGACCTATCCTCCCCGCAGCGTCCTGACCCAGATAAGCCGTGCCAAGGACGACATGCTCACTCCCGAGGACTTTTACGACGAGGCGGAGAAAAACTACGACATCCGCCGAAAGAACATCGCCCGGGTCTATATGGAATACGACGCCCGCTTAAAGCAGTCCAACGCGGTGGATTTTGACGATATACTGCTCCTTACCGTCCGCCTTTTGATGCAGCGGCCTGAGGTGAGGGAGCACTACCAGCGCCAGTTCCGCTACGTGCTCGTGGACGAGTATCAGGACACCAACAAGCTCCAGTACATGCTGACAAGCATACTGGCCGGGGGCTATGAAAACCTCTGCGTGGTGGGCGACGACGACCAGAGCATTTACCGCTTCCGGGGCGCCACCATTGAAAACATCCTGAGCTTTGAGAAAAATTACAGAGGCGCCCGGGTAATAAAGCTGGAGCAGAACTACCGCTCCACGGGGCACATACTGGAAGCCGCCAACGCCGTAATAAAGAACAACGAGTCCAGAAAGGGCAAGACCCTCTGGACCAGCAAGGGAAACGGCGACCCTCTTACGCTGTACATCGCCGAAAACGAGGCGGATGAGGCCGCCTATGTCGCCGGGAAGATTATCTCCGGCGTCTCCGCAGGGGAGCGGTTTTCAGACTTTGCCGTTCTCTACCGGATGAACGTCCAGTCAAACCAGCTGGAGCACGCCTTCAGAAGAGCCGGTATCCCCTACCGGGTCTATGGCGGCACCAAGTTCTTCGACCGGGCGGAGGTAAAGGACATGCTGTCCTACCTCTGCGTCGTCCACAACCCCGCCGACGACCTGCGGCTCCAGAGGATCATAAACAACCCGCCCCGGGGCATCGGCAGCGCCACGGTGGAAAAGGCCCAGGCCATGGCGAGAGATGAAAACGTCTCCCTTTTTGAAATCCTGCGCACGAGCCGCGCCCGCCCCGAATTGCAGCGGGCCGCGGGCAAGATAACGCTTTTCGTAGATATGCTCGAGGAGCTGCGGGCCTGTCTTGAGACCGTCTCCCTGGAGGAGTTTTACGACATTCTCATTGAAAAGACCGGTTACGTCTCCGCCCTGGAGCAAAAGAACACCGAGGAGGACAAAACCAGGATAGAAAACGTCCGGGAGCTTAAAACCAATCTGATAAACTACGCCGAAAACTCCGAAGACCCCACCTTGGGGGGCTTTCTGGATGAGATTTCCCTCTACACCGATTTAGAGCAGATGTCCGACTCAGACTCCTGCGCCGTCATGATGACGATGCACAGCGCCAAGGGTCTGGAGTTTCCCACGGTGTTCATCGTGGGCGCCGAGGACGGCCTTTTCCCCGGCACCCGGGCCATAGGGGACATGGAGGAAATGGAGGAGGAGAGACGGCTCTGTTACGTGGCCATGACAAGGGCCAAACGCAAGCTGTACATAACCTCCGCCCGCCAGAGGATGCTTTACGGCCGCACCAGCGGCTGCGTGGTCTCCCGCTTCGTGGAGGAGATACCGCCGGAGCACATGGAATCCCCCGCTCCTGCGAGAAAACCCCTGGGCGGCTATCGGGAGCGCTCTTCCGACTTCACCGGCGACGGCACATATATACGCCGGGAGCGCAGGCCGGAGCGGAAATCCCCCGCCGTAACGCCGCCCCCGCCCTCCGCCGCTCTCTCCGAGTTTGCGGTGGGGACAAGGGTGGACCACAAGGCCTTCGGCATGGGCGTTATTACCTCTCTTAAAAAGACCGCCGGCGACGCTCTCATAGAGGTGGATTTTGAAAAGACCGGCCCCAAAAAGCTCATGCTGAGGTCGGCCGCGCAGTTTATGAAGAAGATATAAGCTTAAAAAAGTCAACGCTCTGTGCAGTCAAAAAATGCACAGAGCGTTATCTTTTTTTACATCTTTTCCGGCGCTGTCACTCCGATAAGGCCGAGGCAGTTGGCTATTACCTCTTTAACGGTCTCGGCCAGCTTCAGCCTCGCCAGTAGGATGTTTTCCTCCTCGCCTCTTATGCGGCAGGCGTTATAGAAGCGGTGGAAGCGGGCGGCCAGCTCCTGTACGTAGCGGTTTATTCTGGAGGGATCCCAGTCGCGGGCGGCTAAGCGTATCTCCTCCGGCAGGAGGGCTATCTGCTTTATGAGCTCCCGCTCCTCGGCGGTGTTCAGAACGGAGGGGTCGATCTCAGCCGCCTTGGGCACCTCAAAGCCGTCGGATTTAAGGGCCGCGGCAAGGCTGCATATCCTTGCGTGGGCGTACTGGACGTAATACACCGGGTTTTCGCTGTCCTCACGGACGGCCAGGCCTAAATCAAAGTCCAGATGGCTGTCGCTGGCGCGGGAATTGAAGAAATACCGGGCGGCGTCCACGCTTATCTCATCCAGCAGGTCGCAGAGGGCAATGGCCTTGCCTGTGCGCTTGGACATGCGGACGACTTCCCCGTCCCGCATGAGATTCACAAGCTGCATGAGTACGATCACCAGTCTGTGGGAACCGTCCAGGCCTAAAGCGTCCAGCGCCGCCTGCAGCCTCGCCACGTGACCGTGGTGATCTGCGCCCCAGATGTTTATGGCGGTGTCGAATTTCCGTCTTTCCAGCTTATCCCGGTGGTAAGCGATGTCCGCGGCGAAATAGGTGCAGAAGCCGTTGGCCCTTCTGAGCACGTCGTCCTTTAATTCCAGCTTTTCTATCTGCTTGTCGCTCTTGCCCTCGGCCTTGTATTTTGCCCGGAGCAGCTCCCCGGTCTTGAGCCACAGGGCCCCGTCCTTTTCGTAGGTGCAGCCCATTTCCGTGAGCTTTTCCAGCGTTTCGGCGACGAAGCCGCTCTCGTGTAAGGTGGACTCAAAATACCACTTGTCGTAAAAAATCTTGTACCGCTCCAAATCTGAGCGCATTTTGGGAATGTTGTGCTCCAGTCCGAAGTCACCCATTTTCTTAAGGCGCTCGCTCTCCGGGAGTTTTTCAGCTTCGGGGCCGAACTTCTCAAGAAATCCCTTTGCCAGCTCCTTGATGTCGTCTCCGTGGTAGCCGT
>JAFYCQ010000075.1 GCA_017539635.1 Oscillospiraceae bacterium | reverse complement strand
GTTTCGGAAGCGTTGTAGGCAGCGACATCCCGCCATACTCCGTCGCCGTTGGAAATCCCGCCAGGGTATTAAGAAAGCGTTTTGACGACGAGATTACAGAGCTTTTGCTCAGACTGCGCTGGTGGGACAAAAGCATCGATGAAATCAACCGCCTCATTCCCATACTCTCCTGCCCGGACCTTGAAAAAGTCAGAGCGGAAATAAAAGCCATACTCAAATAGCGAAAAAAACACCCTCCGATTTTCGGAGGGTGTTAATGATTTATCCGTTCTTGTTGCCCTTCAGCGCTTTCATGCGCAGAGAGTGATCCAGAATGCTCTTTCTAAGGCGGAGGTTTTTCGGGGTGACCTCCAGAAGCTCGTCGTCGGCCAGAAATTCAAGGCACTGTTCAAGGCTCATCTGCCGCGGGGGCACAAGTCTCAATGCCTCGTCGCTGCCGGCGGCCCGCATGTTGGTGAGCTGCTTTTTGCGGCAGACGTTCACCGTTATGTCCTCGGATTTGGGGGATACGCCCACTATCATGCCGGCATAGACCGCCACGCCGGGGCCGATGAAAAGTGCTCCTCTGTCCTGGGCGTTCCAGAGGCCGTAGGCCACGCTCTCGCCGGTTTCAAAGGATATGAGAGAGCCGCTGTTTCGCCTGGACAGGTCGCCCCGCCAGGGGGAGTAATTGTCGAAAACGGAGCTCATTATGCCCTCGCCTCTGGTGTCGGTCATAAACTCGCTCTGGTAGCCGAAGAGGCCCCGGGAGGGCACGAGAAACTCGATCTTCGTGCGGCTGCCCTGGGGGTCCATCTTGACGAACTCGCCCTTGCGGGAGCTGAGCTTTTCGATAACGGTGCCCACGCTTGACTCCGGCACGTCCAGCACGACTCTCTCCACGGGCTCGCAGAGGACGCCGTCTATCTCCTTCGTCAGCACGCGGGGAGGCGATACCTGGAACTCGTAATCCTCCCGGCGCATTGTCTCGATGAGTATGGAAAGGTGCATTTCGCCCCGGCCGGCCACATTGAAGCTGTCGCTGTTGGGCACCTCGGAAATGCGGAGAGACACGTCCTTCAGGGTCTCCCGCATAAGCCGGTCTCTTATCTGCCGTGTGGTGACGTATTTGCCCTCCCGTCCGGCAAAGGGGCTGTCGTTTACGGAGAAGGTCATCTCTATGGTGGGCTCGGAGATCTTCACAAAGGGCAGGGGCTCTATGACCGCCGGGTCGCATATCGTGTCGCCGATGGTCACGTCGCCGATACCGGAGAGGGCAATGATGTTGCCGGCGGAGGACTCGGTCTCCGGCACCTTTGAAAGACCGGAAAACTCGTAGAGGCTCACGGCCCTGGCCTTCTGCTTCTTGTCCGGGTCGTGCCAGTTGCAGAGGACGATGTCCTGATTCTGCTTTATGGTGCCCCGCTCGATGCGTCCGATGGCGATCCTGCCCACGTACTCGTTGTAGTCTATTGAGGAGACGAGCATCTGCAAAGGCGCTTCATCGTCCACGTCGGGGGCGGGGATATAATCGACGATGGTGTCGAACAGGGGACGCAGATCGGTGCCCTGCACCTCGGGGGAATAGGAGGCCGTGCCCTGTCTGCCGGAGCAGAAAAGGGTGGGGGACTCGAACTGCTCGTCCGTGGCGTCCAGCTCCAAAAGGAGCTCCAGAACCTCGTCTATGACCTCGTGCACCCGCTGGTCGGGGCGGTCTATTTTGTTCACGACGACAATGACCTTGTGGCCCAGTTCCAGGGCCTTCTGGAGGACGAATCTGGTCTGGGGCATGGGGCCCTCGGCAGCGTCCACCAGCAGGATTACGCCGTTCACCATTTTAAGTATGCGCTCCACCTCGCCGCCGAAGTCGGCGTGTCCCGGGGTGTCAACGATGTTGATCTTAGTATCGCCGTACTGTACGGCGGTGTTCTTCGCCAGTATGGTTATGCCCCGCTCCCTCTCCAGGTCGTTGGAGTCCATAACTCTGTCCTGTACCACCTGATTGTCGCGGAAAACGCCGCTCTGCTTGAGCATTTCGTCCACCAGGGTTGTCTTGCCGTGGTCAACGTGGGCTATTATGGCGACATTGCGGATATTCTTCTTCACTTTATCCACTCCTTAGATTTGTAACCTAAGTATTATATACAGTCTTTCATTAAATTGCAATATTTTTATTTTCGCTATTTCCGTCTCCGGTCTTCCACTGTACGGGTTTTTGTGGTATTCTGTAAAATACATCGGAGGTGCTGTATGAAAAAGCTGTATCTTGAATGTCAGACAGGCGCGGCGGGAGACATGCTCTGCGCCGCTCTTTACGAGCTTCTCCCGGACAAGGAAGCCTATATTGAAAAAATGAACTCCCTGGGGCTTCACGGAGTGACCGTTTCCGCCGAGACCGGCATGAGCGGCGCTCTTTCCGGCACCAGGATGAGGGTAAAGGTGCACGGCCATGAGGAGCACGAGCACCACCACGAGCATGAGCACGAGCATCACCATGAGCATGAGCACCACCATCACCACGCCTCCCTGGCGGACATTACGGCCATGATAGACGCCATGCCCCTCTCCGAAAACGTGAGGAAAAAGGCCGCGGAGGTTTACGCTCTCATAGCCGAAGCCGAGGCGAAGGCCCACGGCACTCAGCCCGGCCTTGTCCACTTCCACGAGGTGGGGACGCTGGACGCCGTCATAGACGTTACGGGCTTCTGCCTGCTCATTGAAATGCTGGGGATAGACAGCGTGACCGCCTCCCCTGTCACTACCGGCTTTGGCTCAGTAATGACGGCCCACGGGCTGCTGCCCGTCCCGGCCCCCGCCACAGCCGCGCTTTTGACCGGCATACCCACCCGGGCCGGAGACATTGAAAAGGAGCTCTGCACCCCCACGGGGGCCGCTTTGTTAAAGGCCTTCTGCGCATCTTTCGGCGAGAGGCCGGCCATGACTGTCGATAACGTGGGCTGCGGCCTGGGAAATATGGAAATACCCGACAGGCCCAACTGTGTACGGGCGTTTTTGGGCAAGGCCGCCTCCGAAGGAGCGGAGGAGCTGTGCGAAATTCGGGCAAACGTGGACGACATGACAGGCGAGGCCGCCGCTTTCGCTGCGGAGGCTCTGATGGAGGCCGGGGCAAGAGACGTTTACATCCAGCAGGTAATCATGAAAAAGGGGCGGCCGGGGCTCATATTCGTCGTCCTCTGCCTGAAGAGCGAGGCGGACAGATTTGCCGACCTCCTGTTCCGCCACACCACCACTTTAGGCGTAAGGATCTTTGACTGCCGCAGGATCGCCCTTCCCCGCTCGACGCAGGAGCGGGAAACTCCCCTGGGCAGGGTGCGATTCAAGACGGCGGAGGGCCGGGGCACAGTCCGGCGGAAGCCGGAATATGAGGACATGGCGGCCATTGCAAAAAGAGAAGGGCTGTCCCTTTCCCAGGTCCGTGCGATTCTGAATAAAAATTGTTGACAATAAGACTGTCCTTGTGGTATTATCATTAAGCTGTATTTGATACGAGGTGCGGGCGTAGTTCAATGGTAGAATCCCAGCCTTCCAAGCTGGTCGTGTGGGTTCGATTCCCATCGCCCGCTCCAGTTTGCGTCAAGACGGCGGACTGATACGCGCCAATAGCTCAGCAGGATAGAGCAACTGCCTTCTAAGCAGTAGGTCAGGGGTTCGAATCCCTTTTGGCGTGCCATATGGTGGATGTAGCTCAGTTGGTTAGAGCACCGGATTGTGGTTCCGGGTGTCGTGGGTTCGAGTCCCATCTTCCACCCCATACCATATTTGT
>JAFYCQ010000074.1 GCA_017539635.1 Oscillospiraceae bacterium | reverse complement strand
ATCCCGCTTTTCTTCCGGCAGGCCGACGCACTGCACCAGATCCGAGACGAAGGACTGATAAAAAATGCTGTTGTCATACGCCTTTTCCGAGTGGTTATAGTCCAGCACGCGAATGGGACAGTACCTTTGAGCCTCGGCGAGAAAAGCTTTTAGGCTGTTCTCGTTTTCCACGAAAAGCCCCATTTTGAACGCCTGGTATTCCGTGCCGTTTTCCTGTGAGCTGATGTAGGAGATGTTCAGGCAGTATTTGTGAATAAGTGAGAGCACATCCGTCACGCTGCCGGGGCGATCCTCCAGGGTAAATTCCAGCAGGACTATGCTGTTGGCGCTTTTTGACGTCTGGAGATAGCCTATCTGCTTTAACTGCTCGTCCGCCTCCATCAGGCTTTCCTCGCTGCCCTCCGCGTCGATGAAGAGCGTGTGGGAATCTATGGCTTTGTTGTAGCTGACACGGGTGATATTTACCCCCAACCCTGCAAAGCACTCGCTGGCCTTCAGGAAAGCGCCGATGTGGTCCGGCATAGTGGTGATATAGGTCTTTTTCAAGGTGGACTTTCCTCCGTTTATCTGCCTTCGTTTCTCTCTTTTACACGGCTGCAGAGAAATATGAGCTGTTCCTCCGTGAGGAACCGGTGTTCGCCGCGGATATATAAAACCGTGTCCGTTGGCCTATTATCCTTTAAGATTATCCAGAGCGGCGGGATTGTTGGATATTACCATTCCGACGGTGGGGCAGGTATCCAAGTCCGGGCAGCCGCCGCAGGTCTCCAGCCCCTTGCCGACAGCGCATTTGCGGATGGGGCACAGGCTGTCGCAGTAAAAGGTTTTTGCGCCGTCGGCCCTGCAGCCCTCGCAGTTTATGTGCTCCGGCAGGATAACGGCGTTATTTAGCTCCGACCACTTTTCGGCCGTCTTCTCCCGCAGGGTATGGTCGTTGTTTTTTGTCGCGATATAGGCGTCGCATTTTTCGCAGTCAAGCCCGCAGAAGGCAATCATTTTTTTCATGGTCTCCTATCCTTTCGATAATTCCCGAAAACAGGGACAGAAGCAGGGTGCTTATAAGCACGCCGCCTATTATGTCCGTAAACCAGTGCACGCCGGAAATCAGCCTGCCGGACAGCGTCAGGAGGATTATGAACCAGCAGACCCATTTGAGCGCCGTCCGAAGCCCCCGGCTCTTTATGTACTTGTCCATGAGTATGACGGCGCTTCCCATTATAACGCATACCAGCATGGTATGTGAAGAGGGGAAGGAGGCCTCGGGGGTCGAAGAGCCGGGCATTAAAACGGGCCTGTAGTTTACGACGGCAAACTCAAACAGCGCATACATGCCGATAACGAAGATATAAAGCCCGCCGAGACAGAAAAGCTCCTTGTCCACCTTCAGAAGGCTTTTTCTCCTTATGAGCTGGATAAGTCCGATAACGGCAAACATCAGAGCGGTGAGTATCGCGACGAAGCCAAGCCAGTCGGTAATGACGTACCAGATTTGGTTTACCCCCAAGAGGTCGAAAAAGAACTTATTGATATGGGAAAGCCCGATGCTCGTTCCCGCCGGCCCGATGTCGGCGACATCCACAAAGCTGACGAGAATGATGAGAATAATTGCCGCCAGAGCGTAAACCGCGGCGAGAATAAAATGTCCTTTGCTTTTCAAGAGTACCATCCTTTCTGTTTCAGGCTGGGCGGTTTCTGTCCACCCGCCATAGAGCTGCCCTGATTCTAAATCCAAAGGGATGATACATCAAGAAACGCTCTATCACAGTGACGACACGATTCGTGTCATTTGCTTTTCAGGTACAAATAGCCCTTTATTACGAGTATGCAGAGGAAGAAAACTCCGGCGTAGGGCTGCCGGGACAGGATGAAAAGCAAGGTGCCGATAAGAGACAGCACAGCGCCTGTCGCCGCCCGGTGGCGTGTCCAGACGGGCCTTTCCAGGCTGCTTATCACCACGGTGCAGAAGCCGTTAATGACGGTGAGCCCCAGGATTACGGCAAAGCTTATCTTTAGCCACGCGCTTATACCCTCCAGGGAAAACAGGGCGCAGGAGCCTGCCGGGGAAGCAAACACCGGCAGGAAAAACAGCAGCACCGTCAGGCAGTCCAGCACGCCGCAGATTAAAGCGGCGTATTTTCTTTTGGAAGCGCTTATGCCCTCCTCGGCGAGAGTCACCATTTCCGCTCCGCCTATGAGCTCGTCCACCGTCACGTGGAAGTATCCGGCGATTGCCTTTAGTGAATCTATGCTGGGATAGCCTCTGCCCGATTCCCATTTTGAAACGGCGGTGCGGGAGACGTAGAGCTTTTCCGCCAGTTCCTCCTGGGTAAGCCCCGCCTCCGACCTCAGCCTTTGCAGTTTTTCGTTAAATTCCATTATCCATATCCCCGGGCAAAACGCCCGGTTTTCCTAAATCTTGATTTGGTACAGTCCGTGCCTGTTGCAGTATGCATACAGCCTCTGCACCCGGGAGGCTTTGAATCTCGCCTCGGCGGGCCCCTCCGGGTACAGCTTTACAAGCTGGATGCCCTGATCTGACAAAGCGGCGATAAACGAAATATAGTGCTCCTTCGTCATGGGGTGCTCCAGAGTAACATAGTATTCGTCCTCCACGATCTCCGCCCGGATGAAGTGCTCTGAGTCCGGCTCCTCCGGCTCTAAAGGCGGCAGAGTTATGCCGCAGCAGCTTAAAAGTGCCTCGCCCGAGGCCTGGATCACGTTGCCGCACACGGGGCAGACGTAGAATCTGCTTTTCAGCATGTTGGCGGAGCGGTTTGCGTTCCGAATGTCCTCGCCTGAGAGCAGCTCGATAACGGAAATGCCCAGCGCCGAGGCCAGGGGCTCCAAAAGGCTTACATCCGGAAAGCCCTGTCCCGTTTCCCATTTGCTGACGGCCTTTCCGCCGACGAAGATTTTCTCCGCCAGCTCCTCCTGGGTCATTTTCCTGCTCTCCCGGAGCCGGCGAATAACGGCTCCCGTTACGTATTTATTCATTTTATTCGCCTCCGTGCTTAACCCTATCACAAGTTTGACAAGGAAGCTACCTACGCATCGTGGAGATCACCTGATTGCCCTGTCACACCGGCGTTCCGACTTCGATAAGATTCCCGTCAGGGTCATAAAAGCGCACGACTCTCTGCCCCCAGGAGTGAGTCATCAGTCTGTTTACGTATTTTACTCCGGGGTAAAGGCTCTCGAGCTTTTTGACAAACCCCTCAATATCGGCTTCCTCAAAATAAAGCTCGCAGGAATTGTTCTCCGGTACGATTTCCCTGCCCAGGAACTCTCTCCAGTATTTCTCCTCCTGCAGGACGAGCCCGTCGGACAATACCATGTTTCCGTCATTGTCAGCGAGCATTTCAAGGCCGAATAGATCATGGTAAAACCGTCGGGCCTTTTCATTGTCCTTTACGACGATAAGAAAGCTTTTCAATTTCACAGGTCCCTCACCTCCAGCCCCTCCGTATCATAAAGGACTCTTGCGTGGTTTTTGCGGATGAGCTTTTTTTCCACGTGTTTTCCGGTGACACAGTCGATTTTTTCCCGGTAAACCTCGCCGTTGCGGTAAACGACGCCGTTTTCTCTGGAAAAGTACACGTTTTCGGCGGAAATGTGGTATTTGTACTGCTGCCGCCTGTCGGCCCTCAGCTCTCCGCACAGGTATTCGTCGGTGGTATAGACAATGAGCTGATATGTGGTATCGGTGGTGTTTTTGAACCGGTAATCCAGGTAATTGTACATTATGGAGGTGCCGGTGCCGAAGGGTATCTTACGCTGAAAATCCGGGAAGAGGTCAAGCCCGTCGTGGTGGTGGTGCTCGGTTATCTCCATGTCGGAGTGAAGCACCATCCAGTGTATGAGATTGGTCATCTGGCACATGCCGCCGCCTATCCCCGAGGAGGTGCGGCCGTTCAGAATGGTAAGCCCCTCCCTGTAGCCCTTTTTGGCGGTGGTGCTGCCCACCAGATACCAGAAGGAAAAGGTCTCGCCGGGGCGGATAAGGACTTTGTTTATCTTCGGCGCGGCGAGGGACAGATTTGTCGCCTTGTTTTCCTGGAGAGTCATGTCCACGTTGCCCAGCCTGCGCCGGATAAGGGAATTGTGCCGGTATATGACATATTCAAGCTCGTCCTCCTGCCTTGTGCAGGCGAGCTTTTTTCTTGTCAGAAGGTTTTTCAGCGCCCTTAGAAAGACGCCCTTTTTTACCGAAATATCATAAGTCAGGGGCGATATTTCACAGAATAGCTTTCTACTCAATTTGTGCCCTCATTTTTTAATTCCGCAGTATGTTCTTATCGATCCGGTTCATCCTGGATGAAGTATTGATAAGCGCCATCTGAAGCGTGAACATATCAAAGGAAGTCATCAGGAAGTCCGCGATTATATCCAATGTCAGAGCCACCGCCAGCGCCTCGTCGGGTATGCCCAGCTGCAGGAAAAGGATAGTATAGGCAGCGGCGCCTCCGCCGGGTATCGGCGGAGCCGAAACGGATACAACGATACAAATGAATACAGCGAGTATGAGCCAGGCGGGCGTACACTGTACGTGATAAACCGAGGCAAAGAACATGACGATAATGAGATTATAGGCTGCCGTAGTGGGCTTGTGCATGACGATGCCCAGCGGCACACCGAAGCTGACAAGAGACGGGTCGATGCCGTACCGCTTTTCGCAGGTTTCGACATTGGTGCCGAATGACGCCGCCGATGAGGCCGAAGTCAAAGCCACCAGGAACGTGGGCAGACTTTTCTTTATCAGAACAGAGGGCCTTACCTTCTGATGCACGGAGGTCAGTAAGAGGTACGCCAGAGCGATGCCCAGCAGCGCTATGAGAAAAGTACCCATAAACTTCCATACAGATGTGATGACCGACAGATCGCCCGACCAGATCAGCGACACCATGACCATGAATATAACAAACGGAACAAGACGGCTTATAAGGCTCATCAGGAAGTTCACCAGAGCGTTAATCTGCCCGATGGCGATGGCGATCTCGCGGGTCTGCCTCTGCATGTATAAAAGGGCGATCCCTATCACGACGGCCAGAAATATGATCTGCAGGGTATTGCCTGTTGAAAAAGGTTCCACGACCGTCGACGGGAAGATGCCCATGATCATTTCAAGTATCGCCTTGATCTGTGATACCTGAT
>JAFYCQ010000073.1 GCA_017539635.1 Oscillospiraceae bacterium | reverse complement strand
CTCTCTGTCAACCTGCTGCTCGCGGGAATTGCGCTCGGCAATGCGGTCTATCTCCTCGTCCACATCCTTCTTGGTCACTCTGACGGCGGGCTTGGGAGCGGAAAGTCCCTTATAGCCCTCGACCTTGATGGTGGGCTGGAGCCAGAAAAGGAATACTATCTCGGCGCCGCCGGCCTCAGGATACTTAACGTCCTTGATGCTGGGATGGCCGACGATGTCGATCTTCTCCTGGTCATAGGCAAAATCAAACGCCTTCGGGTAAAGAATTTCTATGGCGTCGTCATAAAACAGATTGTCGCCATACATATTCTCCAGCATTTTGCGGGGGGCGTGTCCCTTTCTGAAGCCGGGGACTGATATCTTGTCCTTGTTCTTCGCAAAAGCCTGATTGACAGCCTTGTCAAATTCCTCCGGAGAGATCTCTACCGTAAGCTCAGCCGCTTTGTTTTCCGGCTTTTCAAAACTCTTTACCTTCAATGTCTTTTCCTCCTATGTTTGCAATACGGGCATATACAAGGCATTATAACAGATAAACGCACGAATTGTAAACCCCGCTTTTAAATTTTATAAGGTTATTTATTGCGATTTTTGACGCTTAAAGCACTTTTACAGGCTTAAAGCCCAGATAATCCGCCGAAATGAGGTGGTAATCAACGCCCCCGCGGACACCTGTGACCGCCATTTTGATCCCCGGCCCGTGGAGATGGCCGTACCAGCAGTCGGAGACCCGATAACTCTCTAAGAGGTCCGTTATCTCCCGCATTATGTAGGTGCCGAAGCGCGGCGGGTAGTGCATGAAGACCTGGATCTTTTCGGCTCCCTCTGCGGCCTTCAGCGACGCCTCCAGCCTCATGGCCTCCCTGGCTATCATCTTGCGGTCGTGATCCGTACCCTTCATGGGGTCGCAGAACCACCCCCGTGTGCCGCAGATGGCCGTGTCGCCGTAGAAAAAGCAGTTGTTGTTGAGGATATCTATGGTATTAAGCTCATGCTCCTCAAAGAACTTTTTCGCCTTGGAGGCGGTGGACCACCAGTAGTCGTGGTTGCCCTTCAGGATTATCTTTTTCCCGGGCAGCTCATCGATGAAGCGGAAGTCCTCCAGGCTGTCCTCCATGGAGATGCCCCAGGTCAGGTCGCCGCAAAGGACGGTCACGTCCTCTCCGGTGACGACGCCGAAGCCCTCCAGAAGCCTGGGAACGTGATCCTTCCAGGCGTCGCCGAAAACGTCCATGGGCTTTCCGGCCTCAAAGGACAGGTGCAGGTCGCCGATTACGTACAGCATGAGTTACGCCAGAAACTCCCGAACCACAGGCAGCATGGCGTCCTTCTCGGCGCAGCCGTCAAAGCGGGCCTTGGCCGTCTTCAGGGCGGCCAGAGGCGCCGGCGCCTTTGTGCCGGAGACTTGGGAGAGCTTGTCTATGAGGCCCACGCCGTCGGTGTCCTCCTTATCCCCCAGCGCTTCCAGAACGGCGGCGCAGAACTTGTAGGGGCTGGCGGTGGAAACCACCACGCAGGGAGTGTCGTCGCCGGTGTTCTTTCTGTAGTCCTCCAGAACGCCGTAGGCCACGGCGGTATGGGTGTCTATGAGGTAGCTGTGCTTTTTAAATACCTCGCCAATGGTCTGCTTGGTCTGCTCGTCATCCCGGAATCCTGCGGCGAAGGTATTGTCCAGCCTGGACTTTATCTTCGGAGTCACCTCATACCTGCCCAGCTTTGTGAGCCTTGTCATATAGCCCGCCGTCTCCTCGTCCGCCTGGCCGGATAACTCAAAGAGCAGCCGTTCCAGGTTGCTGGACACCAGAATGTCCATAGAGGGGGAAATGGAGGTGTAGAACTCTCTCACCCTGTTATAGACGCCGGTGTTGAGGAACTCCGTCAGCACGTCGTTCCTGTTGGAGGCACAGATGAGCTTTTTTACGGGCAGGCCCATGGCTCTGGCATACCAGCCGGCCAGGATGTCGCCGAAGTTGCCCGTGGGGACGCAGAAGTTTATCTCCTGACCGTTTTCTATGGCCCCCCTGTTCACCAGGTCGCAGTAGGCGGAAATGTAATAGACTATCTGCGGCAGCAGACGGCCCCAGTTTATGGAGTTGGCCGAGGACAAAAACCAGCCCTTTTCGGCGATCTCAGCTCTGAACTTCGGGTCGGAGAATATAGCCTTTACACCCGTCTGTGCGTCGTCAAAGTTGCCGGCCACGGCGCAGACTCCCACGTTCTCGCCGGCCTGGGAGGTCATCTGGAGCTTCTGGATATCGGAGACTCCGTCCCGGGGATAAAAGACCATTATCTTTGTCCTGTCAACGTCGCGGAAGCCCTCAAGAGCGGCCTTTCCCGTGTCGCCGGAGGTGGCGACGAGGATGCATACCTGCTTTTCCTCCCCGGTCTTTATCAAAGCGGCGGTCAGCAGATGGGGCAGCATCTGCAGGGCCATGTCCTTAAAGGCGCAGGTCGGGCCGTGCCAAAGCTCAAGAAAATGAGTATTGTCGTCTATCGTCTTTACCGGCGCGACCTCGGGAGTGTCGAAGGCGTCGGGGCCATAGGCGGCCTTAACGAAGCTGTCAAGCTCTTCCTTTGTGTAGTCTGTGAGATAGAGGCCCATTATCGCCGCGGCCCTGTCCTGATAGCTCATGGCCCGGTATTTGTTGATGGCGTCTTTGGGCAGCAGGGGCACCAACTCGGGGACGAAAAGTCCCCCCTCCCGGCTAAGACCCCGGGAAATGGCCTGGGCCGAGGAAAGTCTCGTTGCGGCGTTTCTCGTACTGATGTATTGCATTAGTCAAACGTCCTTTCGATAAGGTTGAATAGATTGTTGAAAAATATATCACGCAGCAATGATTCGCTGTAATTTTTTCTCAAAAAAGCCTCGTACAGCTTTTCCATGTCCTGTATGCCGGAAATCCCCTCCGGCAGCGCGTCGCAGCCGTCCAGATCAGCTCCTATTGCGACGGCTTTTTCCCCGCCCAAGGACAGAAATCTTTCCGCGTGGGCGATTACCGTGTCGCAGGCAGCGTTCTCACCCAAAAACTCGGCGTACAGGTTTAGCCCCGCCACGCCTCCGGTCTCTATAATGGCCGCGAACTGCTCATCCGTAAGGTTTCGCCGGTGACAATAAACCGATTTGGAATTTGAGTGGCTGGCAAACATTACGCCCCCTGACTCGTACACGTCCCAGAAGGCTTTTTCGGAGATATGGGACATATCCGGCAGAACTCCCAGCTCCCGGCAGCGGCGTACAAAGGCTCTCCCCTTTTCCGTCAGCCCCTCCTCCGGCCTGTCGGCGTTGGAGCCGGAAAGGGAGTTGGCGTAATTCCAGGTGAGATTTACAGCCCGGACTCCTTCCGCATAGGCCCATTCAAGGCCCTCAACGGAGCATCCCAGCTGCTCAGCTCCTTCAACGGACAGGAAAGCCGCTGTCTTTCCTGCCTTAAAGGCCTCCTTTGCCTCCCCGCTGTTTTTGCAGAGAGAAACAAGGTCTGGGTTTTTTGCTGCTTCGGCTTTTATGTTTTTGAGCTCGCTTCGGAAGTTTTTCTCCGGGTCGCACTCTCCGGCATCGGAAAAAAGGGCGAAAAACTGAGCGCACGGGGAAAAGGCTCTTCTTCTCATAAGATCTGTGTGCAGGTCGTTTTCCCGCAGGGGTTTACCCTGCTGGAAAATGCACAGAGCCGTGTCGCAATGGGCGTCAAAAAGCGGAATGTTCACGATTCTTCTCCAAAGGCGTTTTCAATGTGGATTATCTCCGGGGAACGGGTCTCCAGCCCCTCCGGGGCATAGACCTCTATAACGTCGAATCTGGGCTGTTTTTTCGTTTCGTTTTCGGAAAGATAGAGCTTTGCCGAGGATATGAGCCTCTCTCTTTTTCTCCTGTCCACGAACTCCCGGGCCTGGGCAAAGTCTGCGTTTTTACGGAGCTTTACCTCCACAAAGGCCAGGGTCTTTCTGTTCTCTGCGATTATGTCTATTTCTCCGAAACGGGTGTGGTAGCCCATGCCGGTGACGGTATAGCCCTTTTGCCGCAGATAGTCGGCGGCGAGGCTCTCTCCCCACCGTCCCCGCAGCCTTGACGGTGACGCCATTCTATTACTCCTAATGCAGCTTTTTGAGAAACGTGAGCCGGTGGGCAATGCAGGGCCCGTACTGCCGCAATGCGGCGTAATGCTCCTTCGTCCCGTAGCCCTTGTGCTTCCCGAAACCGTACTCCGGGAACTTTTCAGACAGCTCTGTCATGTATCTGTCCCGGGAGACCTTAGCCAATACAGAGGCGGCGGCGATGCTCTCGCATTTGCCGTCTCCGCCGATTATCGTCCGGCAGGGATACTCGATTCCCTTGCTTCTGTTGCCGTCTATTAGGGCAAGGGAGAAACTGCCCTTAATACGCTCCATAGCCCTGTTCATGGCGAGAAAGGTGGCGTTTAAAATATTCAGCTCGTCTATCTCCTTTTCCGAGGCGGAGGCTATGCCGAAGGCAGCGGCGCTTTCGGTTATCACGTCGAAAAGCTCCTCCCGCTTTTTTGCGGTGAGCTTTTTGGAGTCGTCAAGGCCGGGAATAATGAGCCCTCTGGGCAGTATCACGGCGGCGGCGTAAACCGGCCCCGCCAGGGGGCCGCGGCCCGCTTCGTCCACTCCGCAGACGGCGATTTCGCCGGAAGCGTAGGCCTCTTCCTCGAAAAGCCACATGTCCTCAGTCATTTTGCGGCCTTTCCAGGGTGATCCTGCCCAAAAGCCCGCCCCGGTACTCGTCCAGCAAAACGCAGGCCATGCGTTCCAGGTCGTACTCGCCCCCGGATATGAGAAATCCACGTTTTTTTGCTGCAGCTTCAAGCAGATCAAAGCCGCTCATATCGGGCTGAGGTGTGAATTTGTATCTCGCCTCTATCCTGTCGGCGTATGCTTCACTCAGGCGTGACAGGAGATTTGCCCCCAATGTCACCCTGTCCATTATCTCGTCTCTTATAGCTCCCGTGAAAGCTAAGTTCTCCCCCACCTCGGGGCTGTCGAATTTCGGCCAGAGAACCCCGGGCGTGTCCAAGAGCTCTATGCCGCCCACGGGGATCCACTGCTGGGCACGGGTCACGCCCGGTCTGTCCGAGGCGGCGGCCGCTTTTCTGCCGGAGACTTTATTTATAAAAGTGGATTTACCCACGTTGGGAATGCCCACCACCATGACCCTTATGGGCCTGCCGGTCTGGCCTTTCTCCTCCCGGGCAGCTATCTTGTCCTTTAGAAGTTCCCTTACGGCGCCGGGGAAGGCCTTTACTCCCTTTCCCGATTTGGAGTCGGTCTCCAGAACCGAAAAACCGCGGCCGGTAAAATATTTTGCCCACGCCCTTGTGGCGTTGCTGTCCGCCAGGTCTGCGCGGTTCAATACGATGAGCCGTGGTTTTCCGGCAGTTATCTCATCCAGCTCGGGATTGCAGCTGGAGGCAGGTATCCGGGCGTCGGTTATCTCACAGACGGCGTCCACAAGCTTCAGGCTCTCCGTGATCTTCCGGCGAGCTTTAGCCATGTGACCCGGAAACCAGTTTATATTCATTTCCTCGCTCATGATTATCAATAAACGCTGCCGATACGGCTGAAATCGACTTTTTCCGTTACGGAATCCTTGCCGGGTATCACAAGGAACAGCACTTTTCCGATGATGCAACGCTCATCCACCATGCCGACTCTGTAGCTGCGGCTGTCGGTGGAGGCGTTCCGGTTGTCGCCCATGACGAAAAGGCACCCCTCGGGCACGGTGACCTCACCCTCAAAGCTCTCCCGGACATAAGTCAGCTCGGCGGTGTAGTCCTCCTGCTGAGCCACGCCGTCCACATAGACGATGCCCTCGTTGAAGTCGATATCCACCGTCTGCCCCTCCGTTGCGATTATGCGCTTTACCAGAGGATCGTCGCCGAAGGTGTCGGTCTGGAACACGATGATATCTCCTCTTGCCGGGGTGTAGAACAGCTTTGATACTATAAGCTGATCCCTGTCCTGCAATGTGGGCACCATGGAGTGGCCATCCACGCCGATAACCCTGAACAGGAACATGAAGCATAAAACGCCGATAATAAGCACCTCGACTATGCACTGCACCCAGTCATAAAGTTCGAATTTTTCACTGTCCTGATTCTTACCGCCGGACAGGCGTTCTTTAAGCTCTTCCATACGCTCTCCCGCAAATCCATTGCCATTGTTTTTAGTATAATAGTATAATTATAAACTATCCGACACGAAAAAAAAAAGGGGGCAAAGCCCCCTTTTTCTTTTTTTTGCGGCAAATGCGAGCTTATACTCTCGCCTTGGTCTTAGCGGCCTTGCCGACACGGTCACGCAGGTAGTAGAGCTTGGCTCTTCTGACCTTGCCGCGTCTGACAGTCTCGATGGAGACGATGGTGGGCGAATGGACGGGGAACACCTTCTCGCAGCCAACGTTGTTGGAAATTCTGCGGACGGTGATGGTCTCATTGATGCCGCCGTGCTTCTTGGCGATAAGAGTACCCTCGAAAGCCTGATTTCTCTCGCGGTTGCCTTCCTTTACGCGGACGGTGACGCGGATGGTGTCGCCGATGTTAAGCTCAGGCAGCTCAGGCTTCATGTACTGATTGTTGAGAGTCTGTACCAGATCCATGTGATTTATCCTCCCTTCTCGACAAGCGTTCATGCCACATTTTTGGTGACAGCGGACCGCCTCAATAAGCGGAAAACGTCAGTAATCCGCAAAAGCTTTGATATAATATCACAAGGGAAAGGGATTTGCAAGCTTTTTTTATCTTTATCCTGTGATTTTTTGCATTTGCTCCTCAACGGAGGCCTCACAGGAGCGCATTGCCTCGATAGTCTTTGAAAACAGGGTGTCCAGCTCCCAGCCCAGCATTTCCGCTCCCTGACGGATGACGTCTCTGGAGCAGCCCGCTGCGAACTTCTTGTCCTTGAACTTCTTTTTGAGGCTGGAGACCTCCATG
>JAFYCQ010000007.1 GCA_017539635.1 Oscillospiraceae bacterium | reverse complement strand
GCTTATCCATGCCCCAGATGAGGCTGCCGCCGCCGGTAAGGGTTATGCCTCCCGAGGCTATGTCGCCCACCAGCTCCGGGGGCGTGGATTCCAGCACCTCGTGCACCGCGTCCAGTATCCGCCGGGCGGGCTCCTCCAGCGCCTCCACCATGTCCGCGGAGTCCACGGAGACGGTGCGGGGCAGGCCGGTCATGAGGCAGCGTCCCTTGACCTCCAACGAGAGGTTTTCCGGTCTGGGGAAGACGCAGCCGATGGTGCGCTTCAATTCCTCGGCGGTGGCGTCGCCGATGAGTATGCTGTCCTTGCGCTTTACAAAGCGGATTATGGCGTCGTTCATGGCATCGCCGGCGGATTTGATGGATTTGGCCTCCACCACGCCGGAGAGGGAAAGGACGGCGGCGTCGGTAGTGCCGGCCCCGATGTCCACTATCATGCACCCCTCGGGCTTGGAGATGTCCAGCCCGGCGCCCAGGGCCGCGGCGATGGCGTCTTCTAAAAGATAGACCTTTCTGGCGCCGGCTCTCAGCCCCGCGTCTATAACGGCCCGCTCCTCCACCTCGGTTATGCAGGAGGGGACGGAGATGACGAGCCTGGGCTTAAAAAGGGAGGAGGAGGTCACGCCCCGCACCAATGTGCGGAGCATCCTCTCCGTCATGTCGAAATCGGAGATGACGCCCCCCTGAATGGGGCGTATGGCGGCGATGTTGCCGGGTGTGCGCCCCAGCATCCTGTGGGCCGCCATACCGACCTTCAACAGTCTTCCCGTGTTCTTGTCCATGGCCACAACGGAGGGCTCACGGGACGTTATGCCCTTGCCTAAAACGGCGACGGTCACGGTCGAGGTGCCCAGGTCTATTCCAATATCACGGCCGAAAATCATGGCGTTACCTCCTGACAAAAACTTCCTGTACTATTATCGACGGCGAAAGCCGAAATCATTCGGCCCGCGCCAGAACGGAGCATATCACTCTGTCCGCTCCCGCCATCAGAAGCGTGCGGGTACATTCGGAGAGCGTGGAGCCGGTGGTGATCACGTCGTCCACCAGCTGTATTTTAAGGTCTCTTACATCCTCCCCCGGACATACGGCGTAAGCTCCGGAGACATTTGCCCGCCGCTTTTCCTCCCCGACTATCCGGGACTGGGGAGGGGTGTGGCGTATCTTTTTGAGAAGCGGACGGCAGGGGACGTTCAGCTCCCGGGAAAGGCACATGGCTATGAGCCTCGCCTGGTCGTAGCCCCTCTTCCGCAGACGGTTTTTTGAGACCGGGGCCCAGGCTATTGCGTCAAAAACGGCCTCCGTCTCGTTTTTCACCGCCTCGGCGATTATCTTGGCGTAGGCGGAGCAGTAGGCCCTCGCCCCGTAGAACTTGAATCTCAGCACAGACCGGCGCACGGCGTCACGGTAATACAGAGGGGCGAGGCAGAAGTCGAAAAACTCGCCCCTTTTGTCCATTCTCGCCTCCGGCGCCCTGGGGAGCGTCTCCTCACAGCCGGCGCAGAAGCCCAAATCCTCCCGATCCTTTTTCAAAACCGCCCTGCAAAAGGCGCATTTCGGCGGGAAGAGCAGGTCCAGGATTAATTTTGCAGCCCTGTTCATACGGCCTCAGAAAGCCGGGTCTTGAGGCCGGAATACCTCCGGGCCCGGCGGTCGTTCATTGTCATTTCAGCCGGGACGTCCTTGTCCCCCACCAGGATCAGCAGCTCCCGCGCCCTGGTTACGGCGGTGTATAGGACGCCTCTCGTCATCAGCATGGGCGCCTCTCTTGAAAGCGCCAGCAGCACCGCCCGGTATTCGCTGCCCTGGGATTTGTGCACGGTCATGGCGAAGGCGGGCTCCAGCTCGTAGAGCATTTCAAAGGAGTAAAGGGCAAATCTCCCGTCAAAGTCCACCGTGGCAGTCTCCGCCTGGGTGTCGATATGCGTAAGTACGCCCACGTCGCCGTTGAATATGCCCTCTCCTTCAGTCCAGTCATCCTCACTCCGCCAGTCAGCTCCGTAATTGTTTCTGAGCTGCATCACCTTATCACCCAGCCGGAATACTTTTCCCCCTACCCTGAGTTCAGGCTTATCTTCTGAAGCCGGATTG
>JAFYCQ010000006.1 GCA_017539635.1 Oscillospiraceae bacterium | reverse complement strand
TTCCGCGGCCCTTGTGCCGGGGCGTACCGAATATGGGAAAACATGCATCGAGGCAAAGCTGCATTTTTCAATGAAGGCCAGAGTCTCGGAAAACTCCTCCTCCGTCTCCCCGGGAAAGCCGCATATAAGGTCGGCAGCTATGGCGCAGCCGGGAAAATACCGGCGCAGCAGCGTTACGGACTCATAAAACCTGGCCGTGTCGTATTTCCGGCGCATCCTTTCAAGGACGGTGTCGCAGCCGCTTTGCAGGGACAGGTGGAAATGGGGGCAGAGGTTCGGAAGGGCCGAAAGCCGGGCGCAGAGCTCCTCCGTTATTATGCGGGGTTCGAGAGACCCCAGCCTTATCCTGGTGTTCCCCGCCGCAGCCGAAGCTGCCTCCACGGCGTCGATAAGAGTGGGCTTTCCCGGCAGGTCTCTGCCGTAGGAGGCGATCTCTATGCCGGTTATGACGATTTCCCGAAATCCCCTCTCCTGCAAGGATTTCGCCTCGGCGGAAACGATCTCCGCCGGCATGGAGCGCACCGGGCCCCGGGCATAGGGTATGACGCAGTAGGAGCAGAAATTGGAGCAGCCGTCCTCTATTTTCAGCATGGCTCTCGTCCTGCCTGCCTCGTTTCCCGAGGGGAGGTTTTCAAACTCCCTGCGCTTTAAGGCGTCGTCGATCAAAAAAGCCTTCGTTTTGCAAGCGCAGACTTTTTCCAGCTCAGATATGAATTTTTCCCTGTCGCCGCTGCCGCCTATGAGGTCGGCGCCGATTTTTTTCATACTCTCCGGGGACACCTGGGAGCAGCAGCCGCACACGGCCACCACGGCCCCCTCCCCCGCCTCGGCGGCAAGCCTGCGCACGGCCTGGCGGGATTTCCGCTCGCTCTCGGCGGTCACGGCGCAGGTGTTTATGATAACGGCGTCGCAAGAATCAGGTGCGTCGGTTATCTCATGTCCCCGCCGTCTCAAAAGCGTCTCCATGGCGCCGGTCTCGTACTGATTGACCTTGCAGCCCAGGGTGTGGATAAAAACCTTCATTTTGAATCCTTTAAACTTTGCGCCCGCCTTTCGGCGGGCGCGCTTTCGACCGTTTAATGCTGTCAGCCCTTGTATCCGATTTCATCGGCTAATTTCTTTTCAAGGATGACCACCGCGTCTCTGTGCATCCGCATGAAGGTGCAGGGGCATTTGGGGTCTATCCTGTCGGATATGAGGAGCTTTTTCATAGCGTCCTGCTTGTTGCCGGCCACTATCATAAGCAGCTTCTTTGCCCGCATGATGTTGCCCATGCCCATGGTCACGGCATATCTCGGCACATCGTCACGGCTGGCGAAGAATCTCATGTTGGCGTCTATGGTGCTCTCGTCCAGGGTCTCCTTGTGAGCGCCGTCGTAGAGGGTTTCGCAGGGCTCGTTGAAGCCCAGATGGCCGTCGGGGCCAACGCCCAGCACCTGAACGTCGATGTCCGTCTTATCGAGCATGGCGTTGAACTCTTTAAGGTTTGCATCCACGTCGCCGATACCCTTGGCGACGTAGGTCTTTGCCTTGTCGATATTGATATGGTTGAAGAGGTTGTCGTCCATGAAATAGCGGTAGCTCTGGTCGTGGGTGGGCTCCAGTCCCACGTACTCGTCAAGGTTCACGGAGCTGACCTTTGAGAAGTCCAGGCCCTCGTCCTTGCAGCGGCGGGCAAGCTCCTGATACATGCCCACGGGGGACGAACCGGTGGCCAAGCCCAGCGTGCAGTCCGGCTTTTCTCTTACGATCTTCTCGATGATATCCGCGCCCAGGCGGCTGGCTTCCTCATAATCCTTCGCGATGATTACCTGCATTGTTATTACTCCTTTACTTTTTTATGACTATGTGATCCTTGTCCTTGTATATGCTGTTTTCCGGGATGACGCCCCGGACGCAGGACACGGGGTAAACGTTGCTGTCCCTGCCTATGACAGTTCCGGGATTGAGCACGCTGTTGCAGCCCACCTCCACTCTGTCGCCCAGCATGGCGCCCACCTTTTTGCGGCCGGTCTCTATCTGCTCGTCTCCGTTTTTGATGACGACGTTCAGCTTGTCGCTTTTCACGTTGGAGGTAATGCTGCCGGCGCCCATGTGGGCCTTGTAGCCTAAAATGGAATCTCCCACGTAATTGTAATGGGGCACCTGGACGTTGTCAAACAAAATCACGTTTTTGAGCTCCGTGGAGTTGCCCACAACGCAGTTGTCGCCAACGAGAGCGCTGCCGCGCACAAAGGCGCACTGCCTGACCTCGGTGCCGTGGCCTATTATGCAGGGGCCGTGGACGTAGGCCGTGACGAAGACCGTGGCGTCTTTTGCTATCCACACGTCCTCGGCGGGCTTGTAGTACTCCTCCTCAGGGAGAGTCTTCCCTATCTCCAGTATGAGGTCGGATATACCCGCCAGCGCCTCCCAGGGGTAGGTGAACCGGGACAGGTAATCAGCGGCCTTGGTATGGGACAGGTCGTACATGTCTTTGATGGTAAGCATTATTATGACCATTCCTTTCAGGCACATAATGGCCACGAAAGGAATGGTCATAATGTGCCATGTTTTTCGGTTGCCGCTTTGCGGCGAGAAAAACGGCTTAAATCAGATAGGGTTGAACTTGTTTCAACCCTTCACCTCGATAAGATGTCCGGATTTTTCCATGGCGGCTATTATGGCGTCCACGTTCTCCTCGCACTCGGCGTTGGTGCCCGCTTCGGCCATGACCCGCAGGACCGGCTCGGTGCCGCTCTTTCTAAGGAGCACACGGCCGTTTTCTCCCAGTCTCGCGGTGCACTCTTCCACCGCCGCCTTGACCGCAGCATCCTCAAGAGTACCGTCCTTGTCGTCAACCTTGACGTTTTTCAGCACCTGGGGATACATGGTGACGGGCTCTGCCAGAATGGACAGGGGCAGCTGGGTCTCTATCATGACCTCCATAATGTTTATGGCGGTGATGAGGCCGTCGCCGGTGTGGGCGAACTTGCGGAAAATGACGTGGCCGGACTGCTCTCCGCCTATCAGGTGGTCGAATTCCTTCATATTCTCATAGACGTATCTGTCGCCCACGGCAGTCTTCTCATAGGAAATGCCGATCTTGTCC
>JAFYCQ010000072.1 GCA_017539635.1 Oscillospiraceae bacterium | reverse complement strand
CCACACGCCGGACGCTTTGGAAAACATATTGAAGACCGTGCGGGGCTTTGCCCCCGGACGGGTGGTGCTGCTCTTCGGCTGCGGCGGAGACAGAGACAGGACAAAAAGACCCATAATGGGCAAAATAGCCCGCAGCATGGCTGATTTCGTGATAGTCACCTCCGACAACCCCAGAACCGAGGAGCCGGGGGAGATTATAAAGGAAATTCTCGCGGGGATGACGGAGGAGGGAGCCGACTACACGGTGATTGAAAATCGCCGGGAGGCAATCAAATGGGCAATCAAAAACGCCTCCGCCGGCGACACCGTCATCCTCGCCGGAAAGGGACACGAGACGTATCAGATAATCGGCACCGAAAAGCGCCACTTTGACGAGAGGGAAGTAGTCAGACAGGCGCTGGGTGAACTGTGAGGACATACAAATGACGATATACACAATAGCGTCGTTTATCTGCTCGTTCCTTGTGACCGCCGCCGTGGGCATCGTGCTGGTGCCCTACCTGCGGAAGGTCAAGGCCGGACAGATGATAAAGGAGGACGGCCCCACCTGGCACATGTCCAAGCAGGGCACCCCCACAATGGGAGGCATAATGTTCATCGCGGGCATGATAGCCGCCTGCCTCACCGCCGGTATGAGGGACATAATAAACGGTGATCTTACCCACATCTTTGTGCTGGTTTTCGCCCTGATTTACGGCGCTATCGGTTTTCTGGACGATTATCAGAAGTTACGAAAAAAGCAGAACACCGGCCTCACCGCGTCCCAGAAATTTATCCTGCAATTAGTCGTTGCGATAGTTTTCGTGCTGGTGATGCGCTTTACCGGGGCGCTCACACCCGATCTTTACGTGCCCTTTGTGAATGTCACGATACCTCTGCCGGAGGTAGTTTACGTCATCTTCGCCGTGTTCGTCATTCTGGGCTGCGTGAACGCCGTGAACTTAACGGACGGGGTGGACGGACTCGCCACCGGCGTTTCCATACCCGTGGCTCTGTGCTTTGCTGTCCTCTCCCTTGTGTGGGGCTTTTCATCCTCGGGAGTGGTCAGCGCGGCGCTTTTGGGCGGGCTGTGCGCATTTCTTATTTTCAACTTCCACCCGGCAAAGGTGTTCATGGGAGATACCGGCTCCCTGTTTTTGGGGGCGGCGATATGCGCCTCGGCCTTCGCGCTCAATATGCCTCTGGCGCTCATACCCCTGGGCATAGTCTATATCTGCGAGGCGCTTTCCGACATCATCCAGGTGACATATTTCAAGCTCACCCACGGAAAAAGAGTTTTCAAAATGGCCCCGCTGCACCACCACTTTGAAATGTGCGGCTGGAGCGAGATAAAGCTTTTCATAGTGTTCACGGCGGTGTCGCTCATTATGGCCGTCGTGACATTCATAGCGGTCAGAGGACGTTTTCTGATCTGACGAAAAAACCCGACGGAAAAAGGAGGGGGAGAAATGGCAAAAATGAGATACGGCGAGGCGGGGGAATACCCGCTGGAGGGCTCGGAGAACACTGAGGCCGAAAAGCTGGAGGAATACCGGGAGGGCGTCTTTTCCCAGAGAGGGCCCCTGGATCTGCCGTTCCTTATCCTCACCCTCGTGATACTGGCCGTGGGCGTCATAATGGTGCTCTCCGCCAGCTTTGCCAGAGCATACTACACATACGGAGACCCGACAAAATACTTTATCCGTCAGTTCATTTTCGCCGTCACCGGCGTGGGGCTGATGTTCGTGACCTCGCATCTGTCGATAAAGGTCATGCGCCGGTTTTCCATGCTGCTGCTCCTGGCCTCCATAGCGCTGCTCATAATGGTGCCCTTCATCGGCGTGGCCGAGGGCGGCGGCAAGCGCTGGATATCCCTGGGCTTCACAACCTTCCAGCCCTCGGAGATAGCAAAGCTGGCCGTGGTCATGTCCTTTGCCCAGATGATCTGCGCCTTCAAGGAAAAAATGCGCACCTTCAAATACGGGGTGCTGCCCTTCGCTGTTATCCTCGCCGTCATATCGGCGCTGCTTATTAAAGAGCCCCACCTGTCCGCCACCATAATAATCCTGGCTCTGGGCGCCATAATGATGTTCGCCGGAGGCACAAGGCTTATCTGGTTTGCCCTCGGCGGCGGCGTAACGGCGGTGGGCGCATATATCGCCTTTACGAAAATGGATCACGCCATAGCCAGGATCGCGTCGTGGAAGGATCCATTTGCCGATGCCCTGGGAAAGGGCTGGCAGACGGTCCAGTCCCTTTACGCAATAGGCTCCGGCGGGATTTTGGGCCTGGGTCTGGGACAGGGGAGACAGAAATACCTGTACCTGCCTGAGGAGCACAACGACTTCATCTTTTCCGTCGTCTGCGAGGAGCTTGGCTTCGTGGGCGCGATACTCATAATCATCCTCTTTGCCATGCTCATCGTCCGGGGCTACTGGCTGGCGCTCCACGCCAGAGACCGCTACGGAGCCCTTGTGATCACCGGCCTTACGAGCCTTTTGGCGCTGCAGGTGTTTCTGAATATCGCCGTTGTCACGAATCTCGTTCCCTGCACCGGCATTTCGCTGCCCTTCTTCAGCTACGGCGGCACGGCCCTCTGGATGCAGCTGGTGGAGATCGGCATAATCCTCTCCATATCCCGTGATATACCCCTGAAGGTCAAAAAACGGAAGGGGGAGGAGAAATGAGGTTTCTGCTGGTCTGCGGCGGCACGGCGGGGCATATAAATCCCGCTCTCGCGGTGGCCGGAAGACTGAAGGAAATGCTGCCGGACAGCGAATTTCTGTTCGTGGGCGCGGGCAGGGAGATGGAAAAGAGGCTCATCCCCGCGGAAGGATATGAGCTTAAAAACGTCACTATCTCCGGCTTTTCCCGCTCTGCGTCGGTTTCCGGACTTAAGAAAAACCTTGAGGTCGTAAGAGAGCTCGGTGAGTCCCGGCGGCAGGCCGGGGCGATAATAAAAGAGTTTCGTCCCGACATCGTCATAGGCACGGGCGGTTACGTCTGCTACCCGGTCATTACGGCCGCTGTGAAGCTGGGTATCCCCACATGCCTCCATGAGTCCAACGCCGTCCCCGGACTGACGGCCAAAATACTCTCCGGCGTCGTGGACAAATTGCTCACCGCCTTTCCCGGAACGGAGAAAAACTACAAGAAGCCGGAAAGAGTCGTTTTCACCGGAACACCCGTCCGGGGCGGCTTCGGTAAAGTGACAAGAGAGGACGCCAGAAGCGCCCTCGGGTTAAAGGACGAAAAACTGGTCGTCTCTTTCTGGGGCTCTTTGGGAGCCGAGAAAATGAACGGCTTCATGACCGATTTCATTGCAGAAAACGGAGCAAGGCGCGCATTTTTCCATATCCACTCCACCGGAGGAGGACAGGAGGGCCTGGACAAGATGAAGGCCGCCCTGGAAAACTACGGCGGCGTCCCGGAAAACTGCGATCTGAGAGCTTATATCCTCAACATGGATATGGTGATGACAGCGGCGGACGTGGTTATGTCCCGTTCAGGCGCCTCCACCATAGCGGAGCTTGCCTATTTGGGCACGCCCTCGATTCTTGTGCCATCCCCCAACGTCACCAACGACCACCAGACGAAAAACGCAAAGGCTATGGAGCTTGCCGGGGGCGCGATACTCATTCCTGAGACCGAGTGCTCGGGCGAGAGGCTTTTTGATGAGGCCGCCCGTCTCGTCTCGGACGAAAGAAAACTGGCTGAAATGAGAAAAGGCGCTCTGTCCCTGTCGGGAGGCGACTCCTCGGGAAAAATGGCTGAGGTGATACTTTCACTTATTAACCGAAGCTGACGAAAACGCATAGTATGGCCTGAAATCAACGTATTTTGGGGGCATACTATGAGCGTTCTGCGAGTAGAAGGCGGCAAAAGGCTTTACGGCTCTGTAAGAGTACAGGGCGCAAAAAACAGCGTTTT
>JAFYCQ010000071.1 GCA_017539635.1 Oscillospiraceae bacterium | reverse complement strand
TAAGTTGTCGAAAACCGCCGCTATCTGCACCGGGTCTGTGTCCTTGGAGGAAAGGCCGTAGCGCCCGCCCACGATGAGGGGGCTTCTGCCGGAGGAGTAGAAGGCGCTCTTCACGTCCTCGTAAAGGGGCTCGCCCACGGCGCCGTGCTCCTTGCATCTGTCAAGGACGGCTATGCGCTTCACCGTCTCGGGGACGGCGGCCAAAAGCCTTTCCACCGAGAAGGGCCTGAACAGCCGCACCTGTACGTAGCCCACCTTGTGGCCCTTGCCGTTTAGGAAGTCCACGGTGTCTTTTATGGTGCCGGAGACGCTGCCCATGGCGATTATGAGCCTGTCGGCGTCGGGGGCGCCGTAGTAGTCAAAGAGCCTGTAATCCCGGCCCGTTATCTTGTTTATTTCGTTAAAGTAGTGCTCCACGGTGTCGGGCAGGGCGTCGTAAAAGCGGTTGTTGGACTCCCGCACCTGGAAATAGACGTCGGGGTTCTGCACCGTGTTGCGGAGAGTGGGGTGCTCGGGATTGAGGGCGGTGTCCCGGTGGAGCTTGACGGCGTCCATATCCAGAAGGGGCCGCAGCTCCTCATAATCCATGACCTCTATCTTCTGTATCTCGTGGGAGGTGCGGAAGCCGTCAAAGAAGTGGATAAAGGGTATCCGCGCCTTAATGGCGGAAAGGTGCGCCACTGCCGCCAGGTCCATTACCTCCTGGACGCTGCCGGAGGATATCATGGCAAAGCCGGTGGAGCGGCAGTTCATAACGTCGGAGTGATCCCCGAATATGGACATGGCGTGGGTGCCCACGGTGCGGGAGGCCACCTGCAGGACCACGGGCTGCTTCGTTCCGGCGATGCGGTACATGGTGGGTATCATCAGCATGAGGCCCTGGGAGGAGGTGAAGGAGGCGGCCAAAGCGCCGGACTCCGAGGCGCCGTGAACAGCTCCGATCGCGCCCGCCTCGGACTGCATTTCAATGAGCCGCACCGGCTGACCGAAAAGATTTTTCCGGCCGTTAGCCGACCACTCGTCGGTCTTTTCCGCCAGGGGGGAGGAGGGGGTTATGGGGTAGATGGCCGCGACCTCGGTAAAGGCGTAGGCAACGTGGGCCGCGGCCTCGTTGCCGTCCATGGCGGCGGTCCTTCTGTTTTTCTGCATACTTATTCTCCATTCCGCCGCTTTTTTTAGTAAACGCTGATTAAATCGCCGCACACATCTTGACGGCCCTTTTTCCGCCTGATATTGTCTCAAAAACTTGAAATACACAAAGTATTCCTGCATTTTTTCGACTTCATCAGACGAAAAATCTTCCGCCAATCTGTGCACTTCGACTTGATCATCGTTTACTTTAGCGGCCTGATACTATACATTGAATAATTAAATATTATAACAAAACATAAAATTCAGGTCAATGCCTTTACGGTGTCTTTTTTTGGGACTATAATCAAAAACAGGTGATGGACCATGCTTAAAATCTCAAATATCCGAATACCGGCGGAAAAGGGGCTGAGCTATTTGCCGGAGGCCTGCCGGATCATTCTCCGGCTGCCCGGCCTGCCGGACGACGCCGTCCGGCCCCTGCGCGTCTCCGTGGACTCCCGGAGAAAAGGGGACGTGCATTTCGTGTGCTCCGCTGCCGTCCGCGCTGAAAACGAAGAGGAGATACTCGCCCGGAAAACGCCGGGCGTGGCGCCGTACAGCGAAAAAGTCTGGAGCTTTCCCTATAAGGTGACTAAGCCCGATACCCGCCCGGTGGTGTGCGGCATGGGCCCGGCGGGGCTCTTTGCCGCTCTGTCCCTGGCAGAGGCCGGAGCGCCGCCCGTGATTTTGGAGCGGGGCCGGAAGACGGAAAAACGCTGCCTGGACGTGGAAAAGTATTGGGAAACAGGGGAGCTGGACGAAGATTCGAACGTCCAGTTCGGCGAGGGCGGCGCCGGCACCTTCTCCGACGGCAAGCTGAATACCGGCGTAAATGACGAGCGCATACCTTACGTCCTGCGAAGGCTCGTACAGTTCGGCGCGCCGGAGGATATATCATACTCCGCCAAGCCCCACGTGGGCACGGACATGCTCCGCCGGGTCGTGGCGGAGATACGGCGGCATCTGCTGGAACTGGGCTGCGATATCAGATTTGAAAACAAGCTGACGGGAATATACACGGAAAACGGGGAATTAAGGGCCGTAAAGGTGTCGTCCCCGGAGGGCGAATACCGCCTCGACTGTGAAAAGCTCCTGCTGGCGCCGGGCAATTCCGCCCGGGACACCTTCCGGATGCTGCATGATTCCGGCGTTTATCTGGAGCCCAAGCCCTTCGCCGTGGGGGTGAGGATAGAGCATCTGCAGGAGGATATCGACCTTGCTCAGTACGGCCGTGCGGCCACATTGGGGACACTGCCGGCTTCGGACTACAAGTTGGCCGTCCACACAAAGGAGGGCCGGGGCGTTTTCACCTTCTGCGTCTGCCCCGGAGGCAAGGTGGTGGCGGCGGCTTCGGAAAGAGGCGGTGTGGTCACCAACGGCATGAGCGAAAAGGCAAGAGCGGAGAGGAACATAAACGGTGGGCTTTTAGTCTCCGTCACGCCGGAGGACTTCGACGGCCTTTTCGGCGGAATGGAGTTTCAGGAAAAGCTGGAAAAAGCCGCCTTTCTGGCCGGCGGCGGAAACGGCTGTGCCCCGGCGCAGCTTTTGGGGGACTTTCTTTCCGGCAGGGCGAGCGCCGCTGCCGGAAAGGTAAAACCCTCCTACAAGCCGGGGGTCAGATTCTGCGACTTAGGCGATGTCCTTCCCGATTTCATCTGCCGGGCCATATCCGAGGCGCTGCCGGAAATGGACAGAAAGATACGGGGCTTTGCCTCGCCGGAGGCCGTTTTGACGGCTGTGGAGACCCGCTCCTCCTGCCCCGTGAGGATAAAAAGGGACGAATCGTTCCAGGCGAATATCCGGGGCATATTCCCCTGCGGAGAGGGAGGCGGCTGGGCCGGAGGCATAACCTCCTCGGCGGTGGACGGCATAAAGGCCGCGGAAAAGATTTGCGGGAGCATGATGAAAGGAGACCGGAAATGAACGTTGAACGCATAACCGAAATGGAAGGGTACTTGAACGACTGCACAAAAGCGACATCGGAGCTTAAATCGCAGCTTTCCCGCATGGAGGAGCTGCGGCAGCCCATGCAGAAGCTCTTCTCCTATTACGGCAGCG
>JAFYCQ010000070.1 GCA_017539635.1 Oscillospiraceae bacterium | reverse complement strand
TTCGACCGGATCGTCTCCGTCATAACGGATACAGAGAGCGGTTACGACTGCAGGCTTGTACTGGAATAAAAAACACGCTGAAAACCTCAGGGCTTTCAGCGTGTTTTTTTCAGCTTTCCAGCAATTTAAGGAACAGCCGCTCGTTTTCGTGGGCCGCCGCCTCCAGACGCCCGGCGAGGGCGGCGAGTTCGGCAGCGTACTTTTCCCGGTTGTCGGCGATGTCGGAAAGCACCTTTTCCGCTGTCTCCACATCCAGCTTTTCCACTATGCCGGCGGAGGGCATGTCCAGCATCTTGAGATAGTACTCCATCTTGGGGTCATATATGAGCCCCGCCACCGGCACCCCCATCCGGGCGGCGAAAATGACGGCGTGAAGGCGCATGGCCAGCACCAGCCGCGCCCTGCCTATGACACCCATGAGGTTTTCCACCTCGCTTCTACGCCCGATGATAAAGGCGTCGTTTTTCATTTTTTCCATTATCTGCCGGCTGAGCTGGGTGTCGGCGGGGGCCTGCATCGCCACAAAGAGGACGGAAAGACCGTATTTCTCGGAAATGTCGTCGCAGATCGTTGCTATCCTCTCGCAGAAATCCTCCATGTTCGGCCAATTTCGGACGGAAACAGCCATAAACGGCCTGTCTTCCGGCAAGCCGGCCTCCCGCAGAAGGCCGTCTATAACGGGGGAGGCGGAGCTGTTGAGGGTGAAGACCGGGTCAACGGTTACCGGCAGATCCTCTCGCGTTACGCCCATGCGCCGCAGTTCCTCCATGGAGCTGCGGTCCCGCAGGGTGACTACGTCGGCCTTTTCCACGGCATGGCGCACGCGGCGGCGGTTTGACGGTTTATCTACGGGGCCGATGCCGTTGGCATAGAGCATGACCTTTTTGCCCATGAGCCTGGCCATGCGGATTATCATGAGATAGTAGAGGATAGACCGGGTGCTTGTCCTGTCCTGCAAAAGGCTGCCGCCGCCGGAAATAAGGACATCGCAGCCCTTCAGAGCCCTCAGGACCTTTATGACGCTGAATCTGTTCACGGCGCCGCAGCCGTATCTCTCCCTAGTGTCCTTCGGGTCCTTGGAAAGAACGGTGATGTCCAGCTCCTCGGAGGCGCCCAAGAGGTTTCTCGTAATAGAGGTGAGTATGGCCTCGTCGCCGGAATTGCCGAAGCCGTAATAGCCGCTCATGACGATTTTGTACCGGCGGTTAAGGGCGGAGGCGTAGGCCTTTTCATAGTCGTCCGTCATCCGGGCCACGGAATAGCGCTCCAGAATGACGCTTCTGCCGTAGTCGCTCAGGGCCTTTTTCTCCTGCTCCGGCAGGGAAAAGAGCTTCAATAAGTCCGTGTAAAGCCTGTCACCGTCAACAGGGGGCAGCCCGCGGCAGCAGAAATTCGTATCTATTGCGGAATCGAGACAGCTCTCGTCGAAAATGCCTCCGTAACCCTCGTTGCCCGCAAGCACCGTGGGCTTTCCGGCGGACATGGCCTCCAAAGCCGCTCTGGAGACGCCGAGAAAAATGTCGCAGGCGGCCACAATGTCGGCTATATCCGACCGGGGGCCGGTCATGACCACGCAGTCATATCCGGCCTGTTTGTTTGCCTCCGCTGCGGCGAACCTTATCTCCTCTTCGCTGTCGCCGCCGCCTGTTATGAGTATTTTAAGGCCGGGGATGTCCCTGCAAAGCTTCGGGGCGATGGCGACCAGTGCTCTTGCCGCATCCGCCCGGGAATCGTCCAGACGGGATACGTGTCCCAATACGGGGGCGTCGCCCAGGCCGAACTCCCGGCGTATCTTTTCCCCGGAGGCCTCTGGCGAAAACTTTTCCGTGTCAATGCCGTTGATGGTGACGAAAATGTTGCGCCGGGGCACGCCGTAGTTGTCCGTAAGGTATTTTACTATGTCCTCGGAGACCGCCACGGTACGGTCGCCCCAGCGGGTGAGGTAGCGCAGCAGCCCGGAGGCGTCAAATACCCAGTGGGCCGTGGTGACGAAGGGTATCTTGAGCTTTTTGCAGACCCGGGAGCAGATAACGGCGGGTATCCTGGCATGGGCATGGACAAGATCCGGGCGCTCTTCTTTTATGAGCCCCAGCATCTTTTTGTAGGAAACCAGCATTTTCCCCAGGCTTCTCACGTTCATGGGGACGCTTATGTGCCGTATGCCGCTCTCTTCCAGCTCTTTGACGTAAACGCCGCCGTTTGAGGCGATAAGGATGTCGTGCCCGCGGGACTTCAGGGATTTGGCCAGCTCCAGTATGTGCGTCTCCGCGCCGCCGATGTCCAGCCCCATGGTGGCCATCAGGATTTTCATGCCGGGTTTATCTCCGTTACGGTCCCGGTGAAGGAGGCGTATTTAGTCACAAAGGGCTGGCTGAAATTGGACTCAAGCTCCGCCACGCGGGAGATATAGAATCTGTTGTTTGTAATAAGGCCCTCGGCATCCACCGTCAGGAAGAGGTCGTATTTCCCCTCTATCTGGCATTTGGCGGCTGTGCCGTCCAGGGTAAAGCCCCAGTAAGTTGCCGGCTCGGTCCTGACGCCGGTGATCGTGCCCATCTCGATGGAGCCGTCGGTGCTGAATATCTTGTCCCCGGGCTTTACGGCGTCCACTGTAAAGGAACGCACCCCTGGCACTTTCAGCTCGTAGCTTATGCCGGAGGAGGGTTGACCCACGGAAGCGGTGGTCTCCAATGCGAAAAACCGGAGGTAAATACCTGCGGCCAGCAGGATCACCACGATGATGACAATTATGTCGATAAAGCTTATCTTGCCGAATAACCGGCCGTTTTTATCAATTACCTTCATGGCTGTCAGCTCCTTTCGACGGCTATGATATAGCCCGCTCCGTAATATCCGGGGCCGTAAATGCCCAGATACCTGCCCACCCGCAGAGCGTATTCTCCCGCCTGGGTGCTTACGGAGGATTCCGTAACGGTACAGGGCACCTCTATATGCAGATGAAGCGTTTCGAGCTCAGTTTCGGTCATTACCACGTCGCCGGTCTCCAGATTGGTGTTCCAGACGACGTAGGGGAGCCTGTCTATGGCAACGATGGTGCCGACCTCCGTGTTTTTCACGGTTTCCACCAGCTTGTCACCCACGGCGATGTCCTCCGTGTCAGGCAGGTTGTTGAGCTCCAGCGTGTAGGTGACGTTTTCGGTGACCGGGCCGCCGCTTATGGGAGAGGCGTCTTTTCCGGAGGCCTTCCAGATCAGAAACGCCGCCGCCAGCACCACCACAACGGCGATTATTACGATGTCGAAGGCGGTCAAAAGCCTCCGCTTTTCCTTTACGTTACTGTTTTCCATCTCTGCCTCCTGTAAGTGATAAGTAGATTTTCTCAAGCCGCCGGGAAAAGGCCCGGGCGGTGTAGTTTTTTTCGTATTCCACCCGGGCGTTCAGTCCCATGCGCTTTGTGTTGTCCGGGTCGTCTATAAGGGCTCTTACGCATTGGGCGAGACGGTGGGCGTCCCGCATGGGGAAGATAAAGCCCGTCTCTCCGTCTTTTATGATGTCCGGGTTTCCGCCGCAGTCGCTTACGGCTGCAGGGACGCCGGCGCTCATGCCCTCCAGCAGGGCCAGGCTGGTGGCCTCCACGTAAGAGGCGTTTATCTGGGCGTCCAGCAGGGGCCAGAGAGCCTGGGTGTCCTCGATAAAGCCGGGGAAGAGCACCGAGTCTGAAAGCCCCTCGGCCTTCGTCTTTTCCCTCAGCTCCTCCAGAAGAGACCCCGTGCCGGCAGCGATTACGCATATATCGTGGCCGGAGGACTTTATCTCCTTTACCGCCTCCAGAACGCAGGCGTGGCCCTTGTAGGGCTCCAGCCGCGCGATTATCCCGGCTGTGAAAACGCCGTCCGGGACGCCGATCTTCTCTTTGAGCGCCTGAACTCTTTCCGGCGGCACCTCGGGCACCGGCTCCACGCCGTTTATCAGCACCGCCGTCATGTTCTTCGGTACGCCTGCCTCGGTGATGTAGTCCCGGCAGACGGGGCTGACGGCTATAATTAGGTCGGCGTATTTGACGTTCAGATGAGTGTATATCTGCTTGAATGGGAATTTTTTCAGCTTAGGCGACAGGGGGAAGGCCGAGTGGCGCGTCACCACAACGGTTTTTCCGCACTGCTTTCCCGCTATGCGCCCGGAAAAGGCCCCGTGGGTGTGGACGATGTCCGGGTCGTCCGCCCTTATGACATTTTTGAGAGCGGAAACGGCCTTTAAGTCAAAGGACTTGTCCCGCAGACCGTCGATCTCGTAGATCCTGGCTCCCAGCCTTTTAAGGGAGGGGGTGAGCAGGCTTCCCTTCGGCAGGGCCACGGCCACGTCGAATTTTGTCTCGTCCCGGCAGGAGAGGTAGTTTTCTATCACCCGCCCGGCGCCGCCGATGTTGGTGTCGCTGATTATGTTGAGTATCTTTATCATTCCGCCACCTCCGGCATTTCGTCCCGCCGTCCGGCGAGAGCGCCGAGGGTCAAAAACGCCCAGAAGATGAGCTGCACCCGGTAATTATAGAAGGAGTTGTCCGTCATGCTCTGGACCAGAAAGCCCAGGACAGAGGAAAACGAGGCGATGAGCAGCAGCCGGCTGCGCCCCTTTTGTCCCTTGAACAGGTTTTCGCCCACGGAGCGGAAGTGGGACAGCATGGCTAAGATAAAGGCCGCCGTGCCGCAGACGCCGCAGTCGCAGGTAATCTGCAAAAACAGATTGTGGGAGTGCTGGGCCACGGCGGCGGAATAGCTGTAAACGGGATAGACCTTCTGGAAGGCAGCCGTGCCGGGGCCGATGCCGCATACCCAGTAGTCCCGCAGCATGGCTATGGTGCCGTGCCAGATCGACACCCGGTAGGAGGTGGAGGAGTCGCCCACGTCGCCGATGCTCGTGAACCTCTCCACAACTGAGCCGGGCATGACCAGGACGATTATTGCCAGCAGCAGTATGCCGGCGAAGAAGAATCTCCTGTCTGCAAGAAGGAGGAACACCGCCGCGGCGATGAGCAGCCCCAGATAGCCGCCCCGGGAGAAGGTGAGTATCATGCAGAGGCACATGCCCAAAGAGCAGAGCAAAAGCAGCACCCGCACCCAGACGTTTTTCTCCGTAAAGGAGAAGGCAAAGGCCACGGGGATTATCAGCAGCAGGTATTCGGAAAGCACGTTTGGATTCTGCAGGGTGGAATAGACGCGGTTGTTTATCTCCGAAAACATGTCGCTGTCTATCCAGGAATCCGCCCCCATGCTGCCGAAGAGGTACTGATATACGCCGTAGGCGGCCACAAGCGTTCCCGCTGCGATCATGAGATAGACCAGAATGTCAAGCTGCCGCCGGGACTTTACTGCCGTTCCCAGGATAATGGAGAAAAGGGCGAAGAAAACGGTCAGCACGCCGCCCTTCAGGCTCCCCGAGGGGTTGACGGAAGTGAAGGTGGCGATGATGTAAATGAACATGAAAAGGATTATGAACTTGTTAGCCGGGGCGTATGCGATGTTCTCGTTCTCGTCGCAGCCTAAGCGCAGAAACAGGGACAAGGCCGACAGCACCGACAGCACGATGACTATGGACGTGGGCAGAATGGGAGCCAGGGTCAGCGTGACAGCGCACCAGAGATAGGTGCGTTTGAAAATGCTGCCCCGGAGGAGCTTATCCAGCCGCAGCGCCCGGAATACAGAGCACAGGAGCTTGTGGAGCCATCTGCCGAACCGGGCGATGACGCTCGCCCGGGACATTTCCCGGCCGTGGAGATCGGAAAAGACCCAGCTTACTATCCGGCTTTCATGCCAGAGCCGGTCAAACCACAGAGCCGCCGCAGTAACAGCGCGGAATATCAGACTTTTTTTGATACTTTCAAGCATTTTTGTCCTTTCTGCTCAAAAAACCGAGAGCAAACCGGGCTTCCGGGATCTTCAGCGCCGTCGTCATGGCAAAGTAGATAGCCGCGCCCACTATGGCCGGCACGATACAGGACAGGAGCTTTCCCGCGCCCAGGAACCGGTAAACGAGGTAGGCCGCGACTCCCGTAGCGGCAGCGGAAAGCGCCATTTTCAGCATGTCGATGAAAAACGCCCTGTCGAAAAAGTCCAGACCCCGGCGCCTTAGGGGCAGCGCCAGGAGCACGCCGTTTACCGTGGAGGCCACGGCCGAGGCAATGGCGATGCCGGCCA
>JAFYCQ010000005.1 GCA_017539635.1 Oscillospiraceae bacterium | reverse complement strand
TAATTATACACACTATCAGTACTATTGTCCAGCCTTTTTTACTGTTTTCTTTACTCATGTCAGATCATCGCCGTCATTTTCAGCATCTTGACTGTTTTTCTCCGCTTCCTTAAGGGCTTTTTTGTCTATATCCTCACTGTGGGCATAGTACTTGGAGTAGTACTCCTTGGTATAGTAGCCCCTGGAGCGCTTTGTCTCCACCCGGTTCAGCACCACTCCCAGAAGAGGACAGCCTATGGACTCGATCTGCTTGATGCTGTTTTTTATGTCGATTTTGGAGGTCTCATGGGCCCGAATGACGATAATGCAGCCGTCGCTCTTGGCCGCCATGAGCTTGCCGTCGGAAACGACTCTCAAAGGCGGGGAATCGATTATAACATAATCGAAATTGTTTTTCAAGAGGGCCAGGAGCTTATCCATTCGATTGCCCTCCAGCAACAGGCTGGGGTTTATCTGGGTCAGGGTAGGAATGAGATAAGCCCGCTCGATATTCGTGGAATAAACGATGTCAGTTGCCTCCGCCTGTCCTGCGAGGTAATGGCTGAGGCCCTTGAGCTCCTCCCCGTTCTCCGTGGAGAACTGGAGGGTGTTGCGCAGGGCGGATTTTCTCATGTCGCAGTCCATAAGGCAGACTCGCTTGCCGCCGTTGGCCAGCTCCCGCCAGAGGTTCACGGTAATATAGCTCTTCCCCTCGTTGGGGACGCTGCTGGTGACGACGATCACCTTTTTGTCCGTGCCGGAAAAACCGACGTTTACGCGCAGGCGGTCAATTTCGGTCTGCACGAAGTAATCGGGATTCGGCATGGAGCGGATGTTCAATCTGTTCATTTCTGCCCTCCATGCTTCCCTTTGTCGTAATAGTAATAGTAGTAGCCGCTGCCCCGGTGCTTCTGGCCGTTCTCCGGAACCACCGCCATGGGCATGATGCCCAGGAACTTCTCCACATCCTCAGCGGAGCTAAGGGTGTCGTTGAGCATGTATCTGATGATCAGTATTCCGGCAACTATGACGAGGCCTATGAGCAGCCCGATCGCCACGTTTCTCGTAAAGCTCACGTTGCTGGGCTCCGTCGGCAAGATGGCCCCGTCGATCAATGAGGGTATATTGTCCTTGACGCCCATGACCTCCGGCAGGAAGAGTATCGCCTGAGCGGCAAAGGAGTTTGCCAGCCGCATGGCCTGGACCGGATCTACGCTGGTAACGGAAAACTCAAGTATGCGGGTGCCGGTCTCGTTGTTTACGGAGAGCATCCTTTTAAGCTCTTTGACAGTCATTTCCTCGCCTGTGTCGTTCAGCACGTTCTCCAGCATGGTGCGGCTGGTGACCAGCTGTTTGTAGTCGTTGGTCAGAGAGGTGCCCATGTTCAGGTCGGTCAGGTCGAGGGCGGAGTTGGCCGTCGCGGAGACCACGTAGATGCTGGAGGACGCCGTATATTTTGGCGTCAAAAGAAACATGGTGTAGGCGAAGGCTATCGCAGCTCCCAGGATCATTACGATGACTATGGGCAGCCAGTGCTGGAGCAGATACTCAAATAGATCCCGGAGGTCGATCTCTATCTCTTTGGAGGAGTCGGCCACCTCGGTGGATAACTTGTTCTCATTCATAAGCTCTATGCCTCTTTATAAAACAGCTCCAAAACGAGCCTTGATATGCTGTCGGGATCCGGGATGAACGCCGTGGAACTGCTCGTCTCCGAATACTCGCCCTCCAGCTTTATTATTCCCTGTCTGTCAAAGCGCTGGGCTTTTTCCGCTATTGATACGATGCGTTTTTCCGTGAGGTCTGTGACTATCAATCCGCCCATATCGTCCAGAAGGTCCAGCATTTCCTTTTCGCTCAGGGTCTGCGCCTTGTTTAGCCAGGCGTTCATAAACTGAAGCTGCCGATCCTGGCGGTTCTCGTTCGTGCCCTCGCCGATATTCAGCCGCGCCCGGACGAAGGCCTCCGCCGTATTACCGTCCAGCTTGACCGTGGCGCCCTTTACGAAAGACGGGTCAGCCTCGGTCATGTCTCTGTCGATCGTCACCGTGACTCCGCCCACCACGTCGTTCAGCATGGCGATGGAGCTTAGGTCAAGCGCCAGATAGCCGTCCACCTCGGCGCCCGACAGCAGATACTCCACCGAGCGCACCACGTTTTCGCAGCTGTCCT
>JAFYCQ010000069.1 GCA_017539635.1 Oscillospiraceae bacterium | reverse complement strand
TGTTCTCCTCCGGCAGCACCCGGGAGAGCAGGACCGCAGTCTCCGCCCTCGTTATGGGGGCGTGGAGAGTGGCCTCATTGATGGGGAGAAAATCGTCCATCAGCAGGAAATCGCTGAAAAGGGCGGTCAGATACCCCGCCTCGTCCCAGGCGTGGCCCGACTCCGTATAGGAGCGGTATCTGTCAGGGGCGAAGGCCCGCCCCAGCATTGTAAGGCACTGGGCGTGGGTCAGCGTACCCTGAGGGTCCATCCTGCCGTCCCCCACGCCGTTTATAATGCCCAAAGACGCCGCCCTGCTCATTTCCGGGTAGGCCCAGTAGGTAACGGGCAGGTCAACGTACTCCTCCCCGTAGGCTGAGCCTGGGAAAAAGCAGGAGCAAAGCGCCAGAAGGCACAGTATAACGCATATTAGTCTCTTTTTCATATATCCTTATCCCAAACCGGAGGGAGAAAATCAAAGTACCTTTGAAAGGAAGCTCTGTAGTCTGTCGCTCTTGGGAGAGTCGAACATCTCGGCGGGGCTGCCCTCCTCTATTATCGTTCCGCCGTCCATGAATATCACTCTGTCCCCCACCTCACGGGCAAAGCCCATTTCGTGGGTGACCACGGCCATTGTCATGCCGCCCGTGGCAAGTATCTTCATAACGTCCAGCACCTCTCCCACCATTTCCGGGTCAAGGGCGCTGGTGGGCTCGTCAAAGAGCATGACCTCCGGCTCCATGCAGAGGGCCCGGACTATGGCGATCCTCTGCTTCTGTCCGCCGGAGAGCTGTGAGGGGTAGGCGTTTGCTCTTTCCGCCAGGTTGACCCTCTCCAATAGCTCCATGGCCTTTTCCTCTGCCTCCGCCTTTGTTTTCTTCAAAAGCTTTATGGGGGCCAGAGTCATGTTCCCCATCACTGTCATGTGGGGGAACAGGTTGAAGTGCTGAAATACCATGCCCATCTTCTGACGGTACTGGTTTATGTTGATGCCCTTCCGGGTTATGTCCGAGCCGTCGAAGAGTATCCTGCCCGAGGTGGGCGTTTCAAGGAGATTGAGGCTCCTGAGGAATGTGGATTTACCGCTGCCGGAGGGGCCGATTATGACTATGACCTCGCCCCGCTTCACTTCCAGGCTTACACCGTCCAGGGCTTTTATCGCCCCGCCGTTGTAATACTTCTTCAGATCCTCAACTTTGATTATTATATCTCTATCGCTCACTGTTTCGCAGCCTCCTTTCCAGTTTTCCCACCAGGAAGGTGAAAAACAGCACCAATATCAGATATATCGCCGCCGCTATCAGCAGCGGGAACAGGTAGTCGTAGGCGTTGCCGCCTATGATATTGCCCGCATAGGTGACGTCCTGCAGGCTTACGTAGCCGGCTACGGCCGTCTCCTTCAAAAGCACGATAAACTCATTTGCCAGCGTCGGCAAAACGTTTTTGAACGCCTGCGGCAGGATAATGTGCCTCATGGTGGCAACGTAGCCGAAGCCTAAGCTTCGCCCGGCCTCCATCTGCCCGCTGTCTATGGACATTATGCCGCTTCTTATTATCTCCGCCACGTAGGCGCCGGAATTGATGCCGAAGCTCAGGGCTCCGACGAGTATCTTGTTCCGGCTGGCGGCGAAGATGACGAAATACAGGATCAAAAGCTGCACCACCACAGGGGTGCCGCGGATGACTGTCAGATAGAGCTTCGATACGCTGTTGAGAAAGCCCACAACAACTTTGGGAACTCCCCGCATCTCCGCTCCGTTTTTATCCCAGGTGACACGTATGAGCGCCACCACGACGCCCAGGGCGATGCCCAGAAGCAAGGCCAGGAAAGTCAGGATAAGCGTGTTTCGCAGACCGGTAAAATACAATGTATATCGGTCGTCGAAGATTATGCACTTGTAGAACTTGTAGAATATGTCCTCAAGCCACTGAGGCAGATTAAGTATCCACTCCGGAGCGACCTCAGGCCACAGTTCAAGGGGAGAGAGCCTTCCCAATACTATCAACTCCTGTCAAAAGGGGCACGGACACCCGCGCCCCTTTTAGTTTAAGCCGTATTATTTACTTACTTGGCGGGTATGTACTTCTCGATTATGGCCTGGACGGTGCCGTCGGCGATGAGCTCCTTGAGAGCGTCGTTCACGGCGTTGTACAGAGCCTCGTTGTCCTTGCTCATGGCGCCGGCGTACTGCTCCTCAACATACTCGGTGTCAAGGATCTTAAGGCCCTCGACCTCGGCGACGAAGTTCTTGGCGGGCTCGTTGTCGATAACGACGCAGTCAACCTTGCCGGTCTTTAAGGCCTGCACGGCGTCGGCGCCCTTGCTGTAGCGGTCGATGGTGGCAAGTCCCTCGTCCTCAAGATCCCAGGTGGTGTAGAGGTCGCCGGTGGTGTTGCGCTGTACGCCGATGGTGTAGTTGGCGCCCTCAGCGAAGAGGTCGTCGGCGCTGGTGATGGCGCTGTCCTCGGTGACTATGATGACCTGCACGCCGGTGGCGTAGCTGTCAGTGAAGTTGACCTCCTCCTGGCGCTCGGGGGTTACGGTCATGCCGGCCAGACCGATGTCGGCCTTGCCGCCCTTAACGGCCATGATGATGGAATCGAACTCCATGTCGTCGATCTGAGGCTCAAGGCCCAGCTTCTCGGCTATGGCGGCGCAGATCTCAGCGTCGATGCCGACGATCTTGTTGCCCTCGATGTACTCATAGGGAGGGAACGCGGCATTGGTGGCCATGGTGAGCTTGCCGGCGTTGGCGGTGGTGAATCCGGCGTCGGCGGGCTTGGTGGTTTCAGCCTCGGCAGCTCCGCCGCTGTTCTCGGGCTGTGCAGTTTCGGGCTCGGCAGTGCTGCCGCTGTCAGCGGGCTTGGTTTCTCCTGTGTTTGCAGGGGTGGTGCTGCCGCCGTTTGAGCAGGCCGCGAGGCATGCGAATACGAGCAGAGCCGCTAAAACCAGGGATAATACTTTGACATACTTTTTCATTTTACCTATTCCTTTACCTTAAATTTTTTATGCTCAGCGAATGGAGAAGAAAGCGTCGCGGCCGAGATACTCGGCGGCGTCGAAGAGCTCGTCCTCTATCCGGAGAAGCTGATTGTACTTCGCCACGCGGTCGGTGCGGCTGGGAGCGCCGGTCTTTATCTGTCCGGCGTTGACGGCCACGGAGATGTCGGCGATAGTGGTGTCCTCGGTCTCGCCGGACCGGTGGGACACGACGGCGGTATAGCCGGCCCTGTGGGCAAGCTGGATGGCGTCAAGGGTCTCGGTGAGGGTACCGATCTGGTTGAGCTTAATGAGCACGGAGTTGGCAACGCCCAGGGAGATGCCCTTTTTAATGCGCTCCACATTGGTGACGAAGAGGTCGTCGCCCACCAGCTGGACCTTGCTGCCCAGGCGGTCGGTGAGCTTCTTCCAGCCGTCCCAGTCGTCCTCGGCCATGCCGTCCTCAATGGAGATTATGGGGTACTTCTCAACGAAATCGGCGTACATATCCACCATCTGATCCGGGGTCATGACTATGCCGCGCTTGGGCAGGTGGTAGCAGCCGTCCTTTTCGTCGTACCAATCGGAAACGGCGGCGTCAATAGCCAGCATGAAGTCCTCGC
>JAFYCQ010000068.1 GCA_017539635.1 Oscillospiraceae bacterium | reverse complement strand
TTGTCACCGAGGCGGATATTCTGCAGAGCCTCGTCCATCATGGGGATGCCGGATTTCGTTTTTTCAAATGCTGCCATGCTTTTTCCTCCAATCAAAAAAGGCGCTCTTATACAACGATCGCTGTATAAGAACGCCTTTGCTCTTCTTACGATGATTTACTTAACGGGACGTATAGGTCCTTATAACCTCCTCCGCCACCACCCGGCGGGGGACGCACCTGTCCATGGCCTGCTTTTCAATATAGCGGTGGGCCTGGGGCTCTTCCATTTTAAGTTCGGAGATAAGCACCCACTTTGCCCTGTTGACGACCCGGATCTCCTCCATTTTTTCCTCCACGGAGAGGGTCTTTTTCTCCAGCCGCCTGAGCCTCTCTCTTGTGCTGGACATCCAGTCCAGGGCCAAAAGCATGACCGTCTTTGTGACCGGCTTGGGCAAAGTGAAAACGCCGTGCTCGGCCACCTTGTCCTGCACCTCGTCGTGTATTTCCGCCCTTATGAGCATGAGCGCCACCGTGCCGGCGGAGGTGCCGGCGTCAACGGCAAACCGCGTTCCCACGTCGTCCGGAAGAGGGGAATTTACGATGACGAAATCAAAGTCCCGCTCGCCCAAAAGCCTTCTGGCCGCCGAAACGCTGGTTACCACCCGGACGGGGCTGAATCTCGCCTCGGGCAGCAGAGACAAAAGAGCGGTATTCAGTTTTTCCGCCGCTGAAACGACGAGAACGCTGTAAACACGCTCTTTGAGGCTCATGGTTTTTCCCTTCTTCTGTCAGACGCTGTAAATGGCAAGAATTTCGGCGGGTATGTGCGCCTTGATAAATTCGCTGGAGGAAGCGGCTGCGCAGGCCTCCTTAAAGGTCTCCGGCAGCTTTTCATAGTCTTTAAGACCTTCCGGCGGCAGACTGTAAAGGTTTACGTCGGCGGCAGGGGGGAGGGTCAGCTTCTTTTCTATTCCCGAAAGCCCGGCGCAAATCATCAGCGCGAAGGCCAGATAGGGATTGGCGCAGGGGTCCGGTGACCTGAGCTCCGCCCGTCGGTATTCTCCCACAGCGGCGGGTATGCGCACAAGCTGAGACCTGTTTTCCGCTGACCAGGAGATATAGCCCGGGGCCTTATTGCGCCCAAGCCGCAGATAGGAGTTTTCCGTGGGATTGAGAAAAGCCGTCATGGCCCTTACGTTTTCCAGTATCCCGGCTATCATGGCCCGGAAGACCGTCTCGTCGTTATTCGGCCGCAGAGACTGGTTGATGTGAAAGCCGTTTCCGGGGGCGTTTTCCAGAGGCTTTGGGGAAAAGTCGGCAAAAAGGCCGTTTCTGTATGCCACGGTCTTTACTACTCTCTGGAACATCATCACCTGATCCGCCGCCGAAAGGGCGTCGGAGTAGCGGAAGTCTATCTCGTTCTGCCCGGGGCCCTCCTCATGGTGGGAGCTTTCCGGGCGTATGCCCATCTGCTCCAACGTGAGGCATATTTCCCGGCGGACGTTCTCCCCGTGATCCTCGGGGGCCACGTCCATATATCCCGCCTCGTCGCAGGGGGTTTTGGAGGGCTTTCCGTTCTCCTCCAGATTAAAGAGGTAAAATTCCTGCTCGGCGCCGAAGGTAAATTCATACCCCGCCTTTCGGGCATTCTCCGCCGCCTTTTTCAAAAGATTTCTGGTGTCGCAGGGAAACGGCGAGCCGTCGGGCCTTGTGATCCCGGAGAACATCTGCATTACCCGGCCGTGCTCCGGCCGCCAGGGAAGGGGCATCAGCGTCTCCGGCTCCGGGTGCAGCAGCAGGTCGCTTCTCGTCTCGCCGCCGAAGCCGGCGATGGCGGAGGCGTCGAAGGCTATTCCGTACTCAAAGGCCCGGGGCAGCTCATCCGGCATTATGGAGATGTTCTTCTGCTTTCCGAAAACGTCGCAGAAGGCAAGGCGGATGAACTTTACGTCCTCCTCCCTGGTGTATTGGATTACCTCGTCCATTGAGTATTTCATGGCATATACCTCTTTCAGTTAGCTACATATAATTGCTTGTACGGATTGCTGGTGTCCGGCGTCACGATGGTGAAGGGGCTGTCCATGATCTCCTCCACGCTGCCGCCGAAGCGGGCGCAGTATTCGGAGACGTAGCGGCGGATCTCCTCCAGCTCCTCGCCCTCGGCCGGACGCTTCGACACCTGAGGCGGGAAGAGGATATCCTCGCACGTGCCTCTGGCGTAGAGCCTGCCGCCGTGCATCCCGGTGCA
>JAFYCQ010000067.1 GCA_017539635.1 Oscillospiraceae bacterium | reverse complement strand
TCCACCAGCATGTAACGCATGGAAAAATCCTGGGCCAGACGCACCGTGGCGTCGTATACGGACGCATCGCCGTGGGGGTGGTAGTGACCCAGCACGTCGCCCACGCAGGTGGCGGACTTCTTGAAGGGCTTGTCGCTGGTGAGGTTGTCCTCATACATGGCGTAGAGTATGCGGCGGTGTACGGGCTTCAGGCCGTCCCGCACGTCCGGCAGCGCCCTGCCCACTATGACGGACATGGCGTAGTCGATATAGCTCTTCTGCATTTCGCTGACGAGCTCTGTTCTTTTTATTATCTGATTCGGGAACGCGATGTCCTCGGGCTTATAATCTCTGTTATGTGCCATATTATTCCGCTCCCTCCTCCTTAAATGTCAAGGTTTACGACATATTTGGCGTTCCGCTCGATCCAGGCTCTTCTGGGCTCCACGTCCTCGCCCATTAAGACGGTGAAGACCTGATCCGCCGCCACGGCGTCGTCCAAGGTTATGCGGCGCAGGGAACGTCTCTCCGGGTCCATGGTGGTCTCCCACAGCTCGTGGGGGTCCATTTCGCCCAGGCCCTTGAAGCGGGAAATGTCGATTTTGGCGTTGGGATTGTCCGCCCGCATTTCCGCCGAGACGGCGTCCCGCTCCTCGTCGGAGTAGGCCACCCTTGTGGTCTTGCCTCTTATGAGCTTATAAAGCGGCGGCACGGCGGAATAGACGTAGCCGTTTTCTATGAGGGGCCGCATATAGCGGAAGAAGAATGTGAGCAGCAGCGTCCTTATATGGGCGCCGTCCACATCGGCATCCGCCATGATTATTATTTTGTGGTATCTGAGCTTTTCTATATTGAACTCGTCCCCGATGCCGGCGCCCAGGGCCACTATCATGGGGTAGAGCTTATCGTTGCCGTAAATTTTGTCCGCCCTGGCCTTTTCCACGTTCAGCATTTTGCCCCACATGGAAAGTATGGCCTGGAAGCGGGAGTCTCTGCCCTGGATGGCAGAGCCGGCGGCGGAGTCGCCCTCCACGATGTATATTTCGCAGAGGCTGGGGTCGCGCTCGTTGCAGTCCTGCAATTTGTCCGGCATCTGACCGCTCTCCAGCCCGGTCTTTCTCCGGACGCTCTCACGGGCCTTTCTCGCGGCTTCTCTGGCGCGGTTTGCGGTGAGGGCCTTTTCCAGAATGGCCTTGCCGGCTGCCGGGTGCTCTTCAAGATACTGCTCCAAAGCGTCTGTTACGATGCTGTTCACAAGGGTGCGTATTTCGGAATTACCCAGCTTCGTCTTTGTCTGGCCCTCGAACTGGGCATCCGTCAGCTTTACGGAGATAACGCAGGTAAGGCCCTCCCGGCAGTCCTCGCCGGAGACCTTTTCCTCGCCCTTTAATATGTTCATTTTCTTGCCGTAGCTGTTCAGGGCGTTGGTGAGAGCCCGCTTGAAGCCCTCCTCGTGCATGCCGCCCTCCTGGGTGTGGACGTTGTTGGCGAAGGAGGCGATTATCTCGTTGTAGGTGTCGGTGTACTGCAGGGCCAGCTCCGCCATGGCGTCGTCCTTCTGGCCGGACATGTAGATTATATCCGGGCTCACCGGCGTCTTGTTCTTGTTAATGAAGGCCACGAACTCCCGTATGCCTCCCTCGTAGCACATGACGTCCCGCCGCTCGTTTTCTGGCTTATTGGCGCTCTGGGGCCTCTGGTCGTCAATGGTTATCTGTAATCCGGCATTCAGGAACGCCTCCTCCCGCATACGCTTGTGGAGGATATCGTAATCGTATTCCGTGGTCTCGGTGAACATTTCCGGGTCGGGCTTGAAGCGCACAATGGTGCCGGTCTTGTCCGTATCGCCCACTACGGTCATCTCCTGGGTTATGTCTCCCCGGGAGAATTTCATTTCGTAGATTTTGCCGTTTTTGTGGACCTGTACCTCCAGCCACTCGGAAAGGGCGTTTACCACGGAGGCGCCCACGCCGTGAAGACCGCCGGAGACCTTGTAGCCGCCGCCGCCGAATTTTCCGCCGGCGTGGAGGACGGTAAAGACCACCTCCAGGGCGCTTTTGCCCGTCTGCTCCTGGATATCCACCGGTATGCCGCGGCCGTTGTCCTCGACTTTTATGATGTTGCCCGGCTCTATCGTGACCTCAATATGGGTGCAGTAGCCCGCCAGGGCCTCGTCTATGGAGTTGTCCACTATCTCATAGACCAGGTGGTGAAGTCCCGAGGAGGAGGTGGAGCCTATATACATTCCGGGGCGCAGGCGCACGGCCTCAAGCCCCTCCAGTACCTTTATCTGGCTGGCGTCGTATTCCTGTGTTACCTTTTCGTTTATATCAGACATTGGGTATTTCCTTTCCTGATTCCTATTCGAGACCCGAGCCGGAGGCGCGCTTTGACAGGGTCGCCGCCGACAGAAGAGAGAGATAAACTGAATCTGAGTCGTTTTCGCTTGTCACTACAAAGGAGCGGGGCAACTCGCTGCCCACCGCCGTGACCCGTTTCTGTTTTTCCTTTTTCGCCAAAAATTCCCGGGTTATATATGATGAGGTGGCGTTGTCCATATCGAATATGCCGATTATGGACTCCTGGGTCAGGACCGTGTCCTGGCCGATGTGAATATACATGCTTTACTCCATTATCTGTCCGTTTTCGATGTGTATCAGCTTTCCGCCGGTGCGCTGGGCGATCTCTCCGCTTTCGCAGCAGGTTATGGACACCTGGCCGCCGGATATCCTGTTGAGAATGAAGCTGCGCCGCCCGGCGTCCAGCTCAGACAGGACGTCGTCCAGAAGCAGGAGCGGGTATTCGCCCCTGTCGGAAAAGTGCATTTCCCGCTCGGCAAGCTTTAAGGAGAGCGACGCCGTTCTGGCCTGCCCCTGGGAGGCAAAGC
>JAFYCQ010000066.1 GCA_017539635.1 Oscillospiraceae bacterium | reverse complement strand
GAGCGCGCTTGACCTTGCCGGTCTTGGTAAGGTTGAAACGCTTTTTTGCCCCACTGTGAGTCTTGATTTTAGGCATGACTTGTTTTTCTCCTTCCGAATGATATTAGATGCTCTGCAATACAGAATCTACAAAATTATTTCTGAGGCTTGGGCGAGAGAAAGACGCTCATGTGTCTCCCCTCCAGCTTGGGGTTTTTGTCCAGGGTGGCTATCTCGGCGCACTCGTCGGCAAAGCGCAGCAAAAGCTCCTCGCCGATCTCCGTGTGAGCCATCTCACGGCCGCGAAAGCGCACGGACACCTTCAGCCTGTCGCCCTCCTTCAGGAACTTTTGTCCGTTTTTGAGCTTGACGTTGAAGTCGTTGTCGCCGATGCTGGGCGACATGCGTATTTCCTTTATTTCGATAACACGCTGGTTGCGGCGAGCCTCTTTCTCCTTCTTGGACTGCTCGAAGCGGTACTTGCCGTAATCCATCACCCTGCACACGGGGGGTGTGGAGCCGGGAGCTATCTTGACAAGGTCGAGGCCGATCTCCACGGCCACCTTGAGAGCCTCCTCAGCGGACATTATACCCAGCTGTTCGCCGTTTTCCCCGATAAGACGCACCTCGGCGTCGGTTATCTCTTCGTTTATCTGGTGGGCAGAAGTTGCGATGAATAACACCTCCAAAAAATACGCAATAAAAAAACGGACGCGACGATACCGCATCCGCACACAGGCAAAAGCGCCCCTAAGCGCCTTTTCTCAATGTTCGACCACGGCGCGCTCATGCGGCCGGGTGAGGTCGGGGATGCCGTACCCTCTTTGTTTTTGCTCTGAAATTATAACAGCGGCATGGCGTATTGTCAAGATTTTTTTATTTTTTCTTTTCCGATCGCCCTATATTGCCTGTTTAATGCTTTTATGCTGGACTTATTATGTCACTTATGATAGAATATTTTGAAAAAATCTGCAACGAGGTTTTGACATGAGAAAGGACGTTCTGGGAACTGAATTTGACGATATAACGCTGTCTGACGCCGTGGATAAGAGCCTTCAGCTCATTGCCTCCGGCGGGCGGGGCTATACCGTCACGCCCAACCCGGAGATAGTAATGGCCTGCCGGAAAAACCCGGCTCTGCCTACGCCGTAAAGGATGCCTTTCTCGTGCTGCCCGACGGCATCGGCGTCGTCATCGGCTCAAAAATACTCGGCCGTCCCCTTTCCGGCAAGGTGGCCGGGATAGAGTACGGAGAGACGCTTTTGAGCCGCTGCGCTTCCGAGGGACGCACCGTATTCTTCTTAGGGGCCAAGCCCGGCATAGCCGAAAAGGCGGCGGAAAACCTCATGGTCAAATATCCGGGGCTGAACATAGTCGGCGTAAACGACGGGTATTTTAAGGACTCCGCGCCCATAATAGATAAGATAAACTCTCTGTCCACCGACGTGCTTTTCGTGTGTCTCGGAGCTCCCGCCCAGGAACTTTGGATGTGGGAAAACGTCAAAAAGCTGAACATTCGTCTCGCTTTAGGGCTGGGCGGCTCTCTTGACGTGTTCGCCGGGACTGTCCGGCGGGCGCCGGAGTTTTTCGTCAATCACGGCCTGGAGTGGTTTTACAGGCTTATAAAAGAGCCCTGGCGGGCAAAGCGCATGCTCAAGCTGCCGGAGTTTCTGATCCTGGTGGTGCTGCGCCGCCTGTTTTGCGGAGGGCGATGATGGATAAGATAACACTGAGACGGGAGATGCTGGCGCGCACTGCCGCGCTCAGCCCCGAATATATAATAGAAAGCGACCTGGGGATATTTGAAAACGTGGTGTCCCTGCCTGAGTTCATTTCCGCCGGCTCCGTTTTCATGTATTACAGCTTCGACAAGGAGCCGGACACCCACGGGCTTGTCCTTCGTGCGCTGGAGGAGGGCAAGACCGTCGCCCTGCCGAGAGTTCTGGGGAACGGAAAAATGGAGCACCTGCGCATAATAAACCCCGAGGACACCTCCGCCGGAGTTTTCGGCATCAGAGAGCCCCTGGAGTGGGCCGAGAGAGTCACCCCCAAAAAGGGCGATCTCATAATAGTACCCGCCGCCGCCTACGGGAGAGACTGCTCCCGCCTGGGCCGGGGAGGGGGCTATTACGACAGATTCCTGCATGACACCCCCGCCTTTACCGTGGGGCTTTCCAGAGAAAAGCTGCTCATTGACCACGCGCCGGAGGAGCCCCACGACGTGCGCGTAATGTGCATAGTCACCGAAAGCGGCATAATAAGACGGTGAGACCCGGTTTTCACCGGGTCCCACAAAGCGGCTTATCAGCAGCAGTTGCCGCAGTTCTGGCTTTCGCAGCACCCGCCGCCGCAGATGCTTCCGCAGCTGCCGCCGCAGCCGCAAAACAGGATGATGAGCACGAGGATAATCCAGATACAGGAATTACCGCCAAAGTTGTTTCCGCACATAAAAATACTCCATTCCGCCGCTGCGCCGCGGCTTATTAATAAAAGGATTTCCCAAATCGCTTTCCGGGGCGCAGTCACCGGAAAAGTCTTTTTCATTTGTTCAGGACGGCTCTCTCTCCGTCTGAAACATCTTATGCCGGCATGAACCCGGCGGTCACAGAAATCACTGAAAGGAAGAAAAAATGTCTGATAACAAGGTCCCCGACAGCGGGCAGGACGATTTTTTCGTCGAGAGAATAGACAGAGAGGGCAATTCCCTCTATACTCCCCCGGAGCCCGAGCCTCTTCCCGAGATCCCCGAAAAAGAGCCGGACAGCGCCGACGATTTCCAGGTGGACTTCAACTTTGAAGAGGAGTATGAGACGCCGGAGGAGCGGCAGGAGCGGGAAAAGCGGGAGCGGGCCATAACCCCCCGCCGGGAAAAGAGGACAGGCTGCTTGGGCGGCATACTGTACTTTCTTTTCGTCATCTGCATCGCCTTGGTGATCGCCTGCGTGGGCTGGACCTGGTCAATGGACGTTTTGGGTCTGGGCGGCAGCGACGAGGCGGTGGAGGTAACCATTCCCAGAAACGCCTCCATCGACGACGTGACGGACATTCTCCACGACCACGGCCTGGTGAAGTACAAATACCTGTTCAAGCTCTACACCCACTTCTCCAGCGCCTCCAAAAATATTACGGGCGGCACGTATCAGCTCCATGAGGACTACGACTACCGGGCGCTGGTATATGGTCTCACCCCCTCCGGCAGCATAAAGATCGAAGCGGAGCCAATCACCATACCCGAGGGCTACACCCTGCGCCAGATCTTCGAGCTGCTGGACGCCAACGAGATCTGCTTCCAGGAGGATCTTTGGGAAGCTGCGGCGGAGCACGACTTCAAATACGAGTTCCTTGACAAGGAGACCCTCGGCGAGAGCGACAGGCTGGAGGGCTACCTCTTCCCCGACACCTACAACTTCTATATCACAGACAACCCCAACCGGGTCATCAACAAGTTCCTCTCCAACTTCGACAAAAAGCTGACGGAGGAGTACAGGGCCCGGGCGGAAGAGATGGGCATGTCCCTCGACGATATAATCATCATCGCCTCCATGATAGAAAAAGAGGCGGCAAACAACGACGAGCGGGCAGCCATCGCCTCCGTCATCTACAACCGTCTGAACAGCGATGTCACAAATCACTATCTCCAGATAGACGCCACCATTTACTACGCAATAGCCGGCACAGGCCAGGCCTTCTCCCTCGATTACGATTCCCCATACAACACCTATACGAACACCGGCCTGCCTCCCGGGCCCATCTGCAACCCCGGCATAGCCTCAATCAAGGCGGCTCTCTATCCCGAATCCACAAACTACTACTATTACGGTCTGGGCACCGACGGCGTGCACCACTTCTTCAACAGCTATGATTCCTTTACGAACTTCCTTAACAGCGACGACTACGCCCGCTCCTGAGGTCCTGTCCCCCGCCGGGGACCGGGAGAGGCTTGACATGGCGGTGGCCTATGGCGCCGACGCCGTGTACCTGGCCTTGAAAAGCTTCGGCATGAGGGCCTTTGCCGGGAACTTCACCCCGGATGAGCTGTCAGATGCCGTGGAATACTGCCACCGTAAGGGCGTGCGGGTCTATGTCACCCTCAACACCGTCATGCACGGCAGGGACCTCGCCCTGCTGCCGGAGAGCTTTGAGGCCGTCTCCTCCGCCGGGGCCGACGCCGTCATCGTCTCCGACTTAGGAGCCCTGGCTCTGGCGAAAAAATACGCCCCCAAGGCGGAAATACACGTCAGCACCCAGACGGGAGTAGCCAACGCCGAGGCGGCGAAGGTGCTTTACGACCTGGGCGCCAAGCGAATAATAACCGCCCGGGAAATGACCCTGGCCGAGATAGCCGAAATGCGGAAAAGCTGCCCTAAGGAACTGGAGATCGAGGTCTTTGTCCACGGCAGTATGTGCGTTTCCTTTTCCGGCCGGTGCCTGCTTTCCAACTTCATGACAGGCCGCGACGGCAACGGCGGAAAATGCGCCCAGCCCTGCCGCTGGAAATACAGCCTGGTGGAGGAAACGAGACCGGGGCAGTATTTTGAGATAACAGAGGACGGGGGCACATATATCTTAAACTCCCGTGACCTGTGCATGATCGACCACATACCGGAGCTCATTGACGCCGGGGTGACGTCCTTTAAAATCGAGGGGCGGATGAAATCCGCCTACTACACCGCCGTGGTGACCAACGCCTACCGCCACGCCGTTGACTTCGCCGTGAGAGGCGAGCCTCTGCCCCAGGTGTGGAAAAACGAGGTCAACAAGGTGAGCCACCGGGAGTACTCCACCGGCTTTTTCTTCTCCTCCGACGGCCCCGGCCAGTCCTACGACAAGATAATCTACCGCACGGAATGCGACGTGGCCGCCGTGGTGGAAAGCTGCGACTTAGGCGGTCTTGCCCGACTGACCCAGAGAAACAAGTTTTCCGAGGGGGACACCCTCACCCTGCTGACGCCGGAATCGGAGCCGGTCAGCTTCACCGCCCATGGCATGAAAAGCCCCGAGGGAGAGCCGCTTTCCGTTCTCCCCCACCCCATGATGGAGTTTACCATGCCGCTTCCAATGCCCGCGCCCCGGCTTTCCGTAATACGGCGGGAAAAGTCTTGACAAAGCGTTTTTTTATGATAAACTTACAAAGTTAAACCGGCTGTGACGAAAAGAGGTACGTTAGCGTAATTTGCAGAGAGAAAGCGTAGGGTGAAAGCTTTTACTGCGCGGCGTACCGGCCGTTTCCGAGCCGCCCGCTATGAGCGGGACGGGCAGTCTCCGTTATAAGACTTCTGATACTTTTTCTTGAAAGAAAAAGTACCAAAAAGAACTTTACAGCGTTACTTAAGCTTTCTTTTTCTCAGGCCCGGTACTCGGTAACGTAGTTTTGTTCTTTTTGGAACAGAATGAGATGCCGCGAAAGCGGCAAATCAGGGTGGTACCGTGGATACTATATCCGCCCCTGGGATACAGGGGCGGATTTTTATTATTTGAAAGGGGAAAAACAAACTATGGCGCACAAAAGCTACGGCTTGAACGAACTTCGGGAGAAGTTTCTCACGTTTTTCGAATCAAAGGGACATCTGAGGCTGCCCAGCTTCTCTCTGGTCCCTCAGAACGACAGATCCATCCTGCTCATAAACGCGGGCATGACCCCCATGAAGCCCTGGTTCAAGGGTGAGGAGGAGCCTCCCCGCCGCCGCGTAACTACCTGCCAGAAGTGCATCCGCACCGGCGATATTGACAACGTGGGCAAGACGGCGAGGCACGGCACCTACTTTGAGATGCTGGGCAACTTCTCCTTCGGCGACTACTTCAAGCACGAGGCCATTGCCTGGGCCTGGGAGTTCCTCACCTCCCCCGAGTGGGCCGGTCTGGAAAAGGACAGGCTCTACCCCTCTGTCTTTGAGGGCAACGAGACCACTCCCGCCGATGACGAGGCCTTCGCTATCTGGCGTGACGAGATCGGCATCCCGGAGGACAGGATCTTCCGCTTCGGCAAGGAGGACAACTTCTGGGAGCACGGCGCAGGCCCCTGCGGCCCCTGCTCCGAAATATATTACGACAGAGGCGAGGAGTACGGCTGCGGCAAGCCCGACTGCACCGTGGGCTGCGACTGCGACCGCTACATGGAGGTCTGGAACGTAGTCTTCTCCCAGTTCGACAACGACGGCAACAACAACTACACCGAGCTTAGCCAGAAGAACATCGACACCGGCATGGGCCTGGAGAG
>JAFYCQ010000065.1 GCA_017539635.1 Oscillospiraceae bacterium | reverse complement strand
GGCAGGGCAACTGCCTTCAATGCGTCCAGAATGGCACCGCTGGTGTGGGTGTAGGCCGCGGGGTTTATTACTATTCCGTCGTAAGTCCCGAGGGCTCTTTGTATCTCGTCCACGATCTCTCCCTCGTGGTTGGACTGGACGCAGGTCACTTTGACGCCCGCCTCCTCGGCGGCTTCCTCAATGAAGGCAATAAGCGCCCTGTAGTCCTGCCTGCCGTAAATGTCCGGCTCACGGATGCCCAGCATGTTCAGGTTCGGCCCGTTTATACCGAGTATTTTCACGTCAGCGCATCCAAAATCCTTTCCGCCGTCTCCTCCGGGGTACCGTCGTTTTCGATTTCCACGTCTGCAAAGCGGAGGTACAGGGGCTCTCTGGCTTTGTACATCTCCTCAAGACTGCCCTTTTGAGAGAGGGGCCGCCCGTCGGAGGGCAATTTGTTCAGGTCCCGCTTTATCCATACGATCACGCCGTTCTGGTGGAGCAGGTTGTAGTTTTCCTCTCTTGTAACGCACCCTCCGCCGGTGGAGATTATGTGTCCCGAGAGCTTTCCCGCGTCGGAAACGGCCCTGGTCTCCAAGGCCCGGAAGCCCGGCTCTCCCTCCCCTTTGAATATCTCCGGGATCGGGATGCCCGCGGATTTAACTATCAGCTCGTCGGTGTCGGCAACCGGCCTGCCGGTCTTTCTTCCCAAGGCTTCCGCCACGGTGCTCTTGCCGCAGCCGGGCATTCCGATGAGGATTATATTCTCCATTTTCCTTGACAATATCCGGTAAACCCGTTCCGTCTCCTCCTCCGGTATGCTTCGGGAACAAAACAGCTCGCAGCTGCGCTTGGCCTGGGCTGCCAGCATGTAAAGGCCGTTGGCGTTTCTTACCCCCAAGCTCTCCGCCTGGAGAAGGAAGGCCGTCCGCGCCGGGTTATAGACCACGTCCAGCGCACCTTTGAGCTTCGGAAACCCGCTTAAATCCACTGCCGAAAAACCTGTGTCGGGGTACATGCCCAAGGGAGTGGTGTTCACTATGACCTCCGCGTCCCTATGGCGGTCAAGATTTCCGTAATTGTCCTCGCCGGAGCGGCTTATGACCGTTACGTCGGCTCCCAGCTCATTAAGGGCAAAGCACACGGCGGAAGAAGCGCCGCCGCTTCCTAAAACCAGCGTCTTTTTCCCGGAAACGTCGATCCCGGAGCGCCTTACGAGGCTCAAAAAACCGAAAACATCCGTGTTGTCGCCGAAAACCTTCCCATTCCGCTTTACCAGGGTGTTGACGCTTCCCGTTGCCGACGCCGTCTCTGAAAGCTCGTCACAGTACTTTATCGCCGTCTTTTTGTAGGGGATGGTGACGTTCAGGCCGTCCCATCGGCCGTTTTTGAGGAAGTCCCCCACCTCCGCCTCGGTCTTTTCATAAAGGCGGTATTCGTAGTCGGCCAAAAGGGCGTGTATCTCCGGGGAGTAGCTGTGGCCGAGAGTCCTGCCCAGAAGTCCGCAGCGCAGCATCATATGACCTCGCTGTAGCTGCCCAGATAGGTGAATTCCTCGCAGGTGTCGGCCAGCTCCTCTATGAGCTGCAAAAACTGCTCCGAATAGACCGGGGTATCCAGGTCGAAGTAGAACATGAATTCAAAATCCCTGCCCGGGAGGGGCCGGCTTTCCAGCTTGTTGAGGTTTATATCCAGGGCGTAAAGCCGGGCCAGCATTTTGTAAAGGGAGCCGGTCTGGTGGGGCAGCGTGGCCATGAGGCTCGTCCTGTCCGCGCCGGGGTAGATCTCCAGCTCCTTGGAAATGCAGATGAAGCGGGTGTAGTTGTTGTCGTTGTCCTGAACGCCGCCCTTTAAGCAGTTAAGGCCGTAATAGCGCATGCAGGCGCGGGACGAAAGGGCGGCAATATCGTTTCTGCCGGACTCGGCCACCATTTTTGCCGCCGCGGCGGTGTTGGCGCAGGGGATAATCTTTACGCCCTCCAGAGTGCCCAGGAATTTTGAGCACTGGTTTATGGCCTGCTCGTGGGAGTAAACTTCCTTTATATCCGACATTTTCGCGCCGGGATTTGCCAGCAGATTGTGCTCTATTTTCATCCTTATGCTTCTGACGATGCTGAAATTGTGGTGCATCATAAGGTCGTAAACAGAGTTCACGGTACCGGCGGTGCTGTTTTCCACCGGGATGACGCCGTATCTGCACAGCCCCTTTTCTATGGCGGTGAACACCGCGTCAAAGGTGGAGAAGAACATGATGTTGGCGTTTTTCAGCAGCTTGTCGCAGGCCAAGTGGGAGTTTGCCCCCTCCACCCCCTGGCAGGCCACGCTTACGCCTCCGGGCAGCATTTTAGGGGTGTTCTCAATAGCGTTTTGTATCTTTTTCGTAAGATTGGAGCTGAGGCCCAGCTTTTTCGTCTGATAGCTGCGGCTCAAATCGAACATGACCGAAT
>JAFYCQ010000064.1 GCA_017539635.1 Oscillospiraceae bacterium | reverse complement strand
ATAAAAATCAACGACAGCTTCTGCAAGGGCTGCGGCTACTGCATAAAATACTGCCCCAAGGGCGTTCTGGCCCTGGGTGAAAAGGCCGGCAAAAAAGGCTATAAGACTGCATCGGTCAAGAGCATACGGGACTGCATCGGGTGCCTTTCCTGCTCAACGGTCTGCCCCGAGGCCGCCATCACGGTTAGCAAGGAGGATTGACCTTGGAAAAACGTTTCATGAAGGGCTGCGAGGCCCTGGCGGAGGCGGCGGTGAGAGCCGGCGTCCGGTTTTTCGCCGGCTACCCCATAACGCCACAGAACGAGATACCTGAATATATGAGTCGGCGTCTGCCGGAAGTGGGGGGCGTGTTCGTCCAGGGCGAGAGCGAGATAGCCTCCGTAAACATGGTTTACGGCGCCGCCGCCACGGGAGTAAGAGCCATGACCAGCTCCTCCGGCCCGGGCATAAGCTTAAAGTGCGAGGGCATTTCCTATCTGGCCGCGGCCAGGATACCGGCCCTTATAGTCGATGTGAGCCGGGGCGGCCCGGGCCTGGGCAGCATACAGCCGGCCCAGTCCGATTACCTCATGGCCACAAAGGCCCTGGGTCACGGCGGTCACAGGCTGATGGTGTTCGCACCCTCCACCGTGCAGGAAATAGTGGATCTCACCTACTCCGCCCACGACTTTGCCGAGCGGGACAGAAATCCCGTGATGATACTCATTGACGGCTGCCTGGGCGCCATGATGGAGAGCGTCGCTCTCCCGGAAATGCGGGAGCCAAAGCCCGAAAGTCAGTCCGGCTGGACCCTGGGACGCCGGGAGGGCGAGACCCGGGGCGCTCACCTCATTTCCCCCATTTATGAGGCGGGGCTCGAGGGCCTTAACCGCCAGTTCGGCGAGCGCACCGCCCGCTGGCAGAAAGAGGACGTCATGGTGGAGGAGCTTTACCTTGACGACGCCGAGTACGTCCTGACTGCCTACGGCATGGCGGCGAGGGTCGCCCGCCAGGTGACGGAGGATCTTCGCCGGGAGGGATATAAGGTGGGGCTCATCCGGCCCATTACCCTCTTCCCCTTCCCGAAGGAGAGCTTCAGAAAGCTCGTCCCCGGCACGGTCAAGGGAGTTATCGACATCGAAATGGCCATTCCCGGCCAGATGAGCGAGGACGTGGCCGCTTCTCTTCCCCAGGGCATACCCCTTTACGAATACGGCCACTCCGGCGGCGTCCTGCTGGACGACGCGGACACGAAGGCCGCCGTTTTGGACATCATTTCCGGAAATAAGGAGGCGAGAGCATGAGCGAGCTTTACGAAAGACCGAAATCCATACTCCCCAACGCCTCCTCCTACTGCCCCGGCTGTCTCCACGCCACGGCCACGAAGATAATCGCCGAGGTCATAGACGAGCTGGGAGTCAAGGACAAGGCAATTTACGTCCTGCCGGTGGGCTGCTCCACCCAGGGACTTGTGTCCTGGGATCTGGACATCATCGGCTCCGCCCACGGCAGAGCTCCGGCGGTGGCCACGGGCATAAAGCGCTGCCGCCCCGACTGCCTCGTCTTCTGCTATCAGGGAGACGGCGACCTGGCCTCCATAGGCCTGGCCGAAATAATGTCGGCAGCAAACAGAGGCGAGAACATCACCGTCATTTACGCCAACAACTCCATTTTCGGCATGACCGGCGGCCAGATGGCCCCCACCACCTTAATAGGCCAGAAGGCCACCACGGCCGTAACCGGCCGGCAGCTTCTGGGCACCGGCTACCCCCTTAAAATGTGCGAGTTAATAAAGGAGCTTGACGCTCCCAGGCTCGTGGTGCGCTGCTCTCTCCGCACCCCCGCGGGGATAAAGAAGGCTAGAGCCTCCATACTAAAGGGCTTCAAAAACCAGCTGGAGGGCAAGGGCTTCTCCTTTATAGAGCTGCTCACCAACTGCCCCACCACCTGGCACACCGACGCGCTGGGCAGCCTCGACTTTATGGAAAAGTACACGGAAAAGTATTTTGAGTGCAGGACCTTTACGGACAAGGAAGAGAGGTTCGGGGAATGAAATATACACTTTTGATCTCCGGCTCCGGCGGACAGGGCGTGCTCTCCGCCGGCACGGCGCTGGCCGAAAGCGCCTCCGCCTTCTGCCACGCCACCTACGTTCCCTGGTACGGAGCGGCCCAGCGGGGCGGCATCGCCAGATGCACCGTGGTGCTGTCGGACAAGCCGGTCATATCCCCCCTGCCGGGCAAGTATTCCGGCCTTATCGCCATGAACGACGACGCCGTGAGAAACGGCGTTTCAGAGCTTACAGACGGCGGACTTCTCATAAGAAACTCCGACCGCTCCTCCGGCAAGGTCAAGGCCGGGGGCATCGTGCTCATGGACGTGCCCGCAGACACCATGGCGCTGGAGCTGGGAGACGCCAAAATGGCAAACAACATCCTGATCGGCGCGCTTTTAGGCTTCATGAAGGTCATACCCCCGGAGCTCATCGAAAAGGGCATAGCCAAAAAGCTCCAGGGAAAGCCTCAGGAGGTAATAGAGAAAAACCAGGCCGCCTTAAAGGCCGGTATTGCCTGGGGCGCCGACAGTTCCCACATAAAGCGCCTTGAGCAGAAAAACCAGTCCTCCGGCAAATACAGCATCGAAAAGACCACGGTGGGCGAGATCCTCGACACCCCCAAGCTCAAAGCGCTGGTGGAGTCCGCCTTCCCCCAGGTGCTCAACCACCCGCTTTTGGAGGCTGGGCGCACATTTAAATTCGTAGATGCCATACCTTATATGAAAGATATGATAACGCCCGAGGCGCTGGAGGCCTTCTCCAACGCCCTGGAGGAGATACAATGAGCGAAAACACCCAGGTGCTCTATTCCGCCGAAAACGGGATAGCCGCCATTACCATGAACAGGCCGGAGAGCCTCAATTCCCTCAACGACGGCCTGGCCGAGGGCATGATCGCCGCCATAGACAAGGCCGAGGCGGACGATTCCGTCCGTGTCGTCATATTGACCGGCGCAGGCCGAGCCTTCTGCGCCGGAGGGGATCTGGGCTTTTTAAAGAGCCTGAATAGTTTCCCGGACGCCTCGGGCTTTATCGCCCGGGCAGGCGAGGTGACAAGAAGGATATACACCAGCCCCAAGCCCTTTATCGCCTTCGTAAACGGCACGGCCGCCGGGGCGGGAGTGAACTTCATGCTGGCCTGCGACATTATAATCGCCTCCGAAAAGGCCAAGTTCACCGAGGCCTTTTCCAAGGTGGGGCTCGTCCCCGACTGCGGCGGCATGTATCTGCTGTCCAAGGCCGTCGGCCTCAACAAGGCAAAGGAGCTCATGCTCACCGCCGACATCATAGACGCCAGAGAGGCCCTGCGGATCGGGCTCGTAAACCACATCTGCCCCGACGAGGAGATAAAGGCTTATGTCATGGAGCTGGCGGAAAAGCTGGCCGCCAGGCCCACGACCACCCTTGCGCATATAAAGAGCATAACGAACGATATAAACCTCACCCTCGACGGCGTTCTCAAAAAGGAGCCGGATATACAGGCCTCTTTGATGCTGGGGCCGGAGGGATGCGAGGGCATGAGCGCCTTCCTTGAAAAAAGGCCGCCAAAATTCAAATGATACCAAGGAGGGGCGCAAATGAGCATGACGCCCGATATTGAAATGTTCCTCCACCGCAAGGCGGAGGAGCTGAAGGAGATTAACTCCTTCGACCCGTCGGATTACGACAAGGCCGATATAAAAAGAGGCCTGAGAAACGCCGACGGCACCGGCGTTATCGCCGGACTGTCCCATATATGCAACGTCCAGGGCTATTACATACAGGACGGAGAACGGATGCCCATGCCGGGACGGCTCACCTACCGGGGCATAAACGTAAAAAAGCTGGCCCAGAGCTTCATAGACGAAAACCGCTTCGGCTACGAGGAGACTGCCTATCTGCTGCTCTTCGGAGAGCTGCCCACAAGGAGCGAGCTGGAGGAGTTCAAGGCCTGCCTGACGGATTTCCGGATGCTGCCCAACAGGTTCACCGAGGACATGATACTGGCGGCTCCCAGCCGCAACATCATGAACAAGCTCCAGAGAAGCGTTCTGGCCATGTACTCCTACGACGACGACCCGGAGCCGGGCAGCGTGGAGGGGGAGCTGCGCCAGTCCTTGCAGCTCATTTCCCGCACGCCCACTATCATCGCCCACGCCTTTGCCGCCAAAAAGCACTATTATGACAACGACAGCCTGTACCTCCACCGGCCCCAGGACGACCTGTCCCTGGCGGAAAACTTCCTCTACGCCATGCGCCACGACAAGCGGTTCACTGAGCTGGAAGCCCGGCTGCTGGATATATGTCTGGTGCTGCATATGGACCACGGCGGCGGCAACAACTCCGCCTTCGCCTGCCGCGTGCTGGCCTCCACGGGGACCGACCTCTATTCCAGCATATCTGCCGCCGTGGGCTCTCTTAAAGGCGCCCGTCACGGCGGGGCCAGCAACAGAGTGCAGGAGATGTTCAAATGCATAAAGGCCGGCGTCTCCGACTGGTCCGACGACGAGGAGGTCACCCGCTTCCTTGAAAAGATCTCTCTCGGAGAGGCGGGGGACGGCTCCGGTCTCATTTACGGCATAGGCCACGCCATTTACACCATGTCCGACCCCCGCGCCGATGTGCTCAAAAAAATGGCCCGCTCCTTAGCCGAGCAAAACGGCATGACAAAGGAGCTGGATCTGCTTGAAACAGTGGAACGCCTCGCCCCGGACGTTATAAACAGGGCAAGCGGCGAAAAGCGCGTCATGTGCGCAAACGTCGATTTCTATTCCGGCTTCGTTTACAGGATGCTGGACATCCCCGAGGAGTTCTACACTCCCCTTTTCGCCATGGCGAGAATGGTGGGCTGGTGCGCCCACAGGATAGAGGAGGCCTACAACCCCGGCAGGATAATAAGACCGGCTTACAAGGTCATTTCCGCGAGCAAAACCTTTGTGCCCATAGCCGAGAGAAAATAAGGAGATATGGAAATGAGACCTCAATTCTGCAACACCTTCAACGTGACCCGGAACAAGAACGGCACTGAGGTGAGCCTGAATTTTTCCCACGTTTACACCGACCACAACTTCACCTTTAAGGACGGCAACATGACGGACGTGTCCGCCCAGCTGGTGGAGCCCATCGCCAGCGTCCTGGTCTCCCGGGAGGGGGCCGTGGCTCTGGCCAAGCTCTTAAACCGGGTAATGGACGACATGGGCGTCGATCTTGACGGGCTGGATTGAACGCTTGAGCCGGGTCTCTATGAGACCAGGTATATGAATTTTTGAGAGGATCCGTAATGGAATATATAAGCCATTATCCGTCGCCCTTAGGCGGAATAACGCTCGCGTCAAACGGCGAGGCCATTACGGGGCTGTGGTTTGACGGACAGAAATATTTTGCCGCCGGGCTTTCAAAGGAGCCGGCAGAGGGGCCTCTGCCGGTGTTTGAGCAGGCCTTTAAGTGGCTCGACGTCTATTTTGGCGGCAAAGCCCCGGATTTTACCCCGCCCCTTTCATTGAACGCCACGCCCTTTCGCCGGGCGGTATGGGAAATACTGCTCTCCATCCCCTATGGCAAGACGATGACTTATGGCGATATAGCGGCGGAGCTTGCAAGGCGGACGGGCCGCGCCCGGATGTCCGCCCAGGCGGTGGGCGGCGCCGTGGGGCACAACCCCATATCGCTCATCATCCCCTGTCACAGGGTCGTGGGGGCAAACGGCAGCCTTACGGGATACGCCGGAGGGGTCGATAAGAAACTGAAGCTCCTCGCCCTGGAAAAAGCCGACACCTCGGCGCTGTTCGTGCCTGAAAAAGGCACGGCCTTATGAGCTGAAAAATAAAGTTTGACCTTTCCGAAACTTCGTGTATAATTATTAAGCTTGACGATTTTATCGTTGAGTTTGGTATTTTATCCTTGCTCACGGCGAGCCCGTGGGCCACAAGTCCAAAAGGAGGTGCGATTTCATGGCAAAATCTTCGGCAAACTACGAGGTAATGTACATCATCGATCCCGCAAAGGGCGAAGATGGCATCGCCGCTCTCGTGGCCAAGTTCAAAGAGCTTATTGAGGCCAACGGGACTGTCAACGAGCTGGAGGAGATAGGCATCCGCAAGCTGGCCTACCTCATAAACGACAAGCCTGAGGGCTACTACGTGCTCGTTAAGTTTACGTCCGCTCCCGATTTCCCGGCCGAGCTGGATCGTGTTCTGAAGATCACCGACGGCGTTATGCGGTCTCTGATCACCGTTATCGAGGACTAAGGGGGCGATAGGATGCTGAATCATATCGTCATTATGGGTCGTCTGACCCGTGACCCGGAGCTTCGCCGCACTCAGACAGGCACGGCGGTGGTCTCCTTTACGCTGGCTGTTGACCGGGACTTCACCTCCCGCGACGGCGGTGAAAGGCAGACGGATTTCATCGACGTGGTCGCCTGGAGAAGCACGGCAGAGTTCGTCTCCAAGTATTTCGCCAAGGGCCGCATGGCCGTTGTCTCCGGCCGTCTGCAGATTAGAGACTGGACGGACAGAGAGGGCGGCAAGCGCAGAAGCGCCGAGGTCGTGGCCGACAACGTGTATTTCGGCGAGGCCAAGAGAGCCGACGGCGAGGCCTACGCCCAGAGAGAACCCCAGGACGCCGCTCCCGGCGCCTTCTCGGGCTACACCGCTCCCGTCCAGAGCTCGGATTTCGCCGAGCTGGATGACGACGACGGCGATTTACCGTTTTGATCATCACTTCTTGAAAATATTATAACCTTAAAAGGAGGTTAAGCTCATGGCTATGGAAAAAGAAGCCAGGCCGGCTCGTCCGGGCGGCCGCAAGCGCAGGAAAGTCTGCCAGTTCTGTGTTGACAAGTGCCAGCACATTGATTATAAGGACACCGTCAAGCTCCGCCGCTATCTCTCCGAGCGCAGCAAGATCCTGCCCCGCAGAACCACCGGCACCTGCGCCATGCATCAGCGTCAGCTCACCGAGGCTATCAAGAGAGCCCGTCAGATCGCGCTGCTGCCCTACGTTACCGATTGATCGAAAATCAGTATAAACGATACCCCCGCAGCCGTGTGCTGCGGGGGTATT
>JAFYCQ010000063.1 GCA_017539635.1 Oscillospiraceae bacterium | reverse complement strand
CGGCGGCGCCCATGACCTTTACGTTCACGTCGGCGCCGGCCTTTTCGGCATAGGCAGCTAAAGCCGCGGCCGCGTCGGCCGCCGGGGTGGTGTCGATAATAATAAACAGGTCGGAGCCCACTTCGCTTATGACATACTGCTCCTCCCAGCCGATGATCTTATAGGGTGCGTTGAAGTACCAGTCCTCATCCCGCTCTTTGGCGAAGAGCTTCCCGTCGATATAGGTGGCGGGGTCGGAGCCGTTGACCTTCCAGATGGTATGATTGAGGGTGAGGCGCGACTTTTCCACCTGGTAGAAAAGCTCGCCCTCATTCCTGTTCACTCCCCCGCCGCCGGAGGAGGCGGCGCAGAGGACTCCTTTGCCGTAAATCGTGCCCACGGAAAAGCCCTGGGGCGCGGCGTCGAACATGGAGCCGTCCTTTGAAAAGTTGTATTTGACCGCCTTGCCGTCCCGGTACTCCCAGACGGAGGTGTAGCCCGCGCCGGTCTCTGCCGAATAATCGCTTATGGTCACAAGCAGCGGAAAGCCGTCTCCCGCCACATCCACAAGGGCCGCCCTGCTGCCGTTCTTCGGCAGACTGTCAACGGCCGCGGCGTAGGCCTTTGCCTGGGCCGAGGTCATAACGCACCTGTTCCTCCCGCCGTAATAGCTTATCCCGTCCAGGGGCGAGGCCGCCAGGGCGGTAAAGGCTGAGGCGAAGGAAAAAACAAGCAGAAAAGCCAATAATATTGTTATGGCTCTTTTCATTAAGGCAGCTTCCTTTCATTTTTGTAACCCTATTGTAACCTATTGCGATAAAAAACACAAGTGCGGGATGAGATTTTTTTAGAAGCAGACCTGTCAGGTTTTTCCCGAACTCCTATAGTTTTTCTTGACATCCGTGAGAAAAGACAATATACTTTATAAATTAGAATACCCGAAAAACTCGAAAGGATGAACCCTTGATGTCCGTTGAAAACAGATTTAAAATGAGCGCCGAAAGGCTCAAGGAGCTCAAGGAAGAGCTCCAGTATCTTCAGACCGTCCGGGAAAAGGAAGTGGCCGACCAGATCAGGGAAGCCCGCTCCTTCGGCGACCTCTCCGAAAACAGCGAATATGACGAGGCGAAAACCGAGCAGGGCAAGCTGTATTCCAAGATTGCCGAGCTCAAGAACCTCATCGACAACGCCGAGATAGTTGAAGAAGTTGCCGGCGTGGACAAGATCGGCATAGGCAGCGTAGTCACCGTCCAGGAGGTGGGCCAGTCTGAGACAGAGACCTATGAGATCGTCGGCTCCCAGGAGGCTAACCCCATGTCCGGGCGCATCTCCGACGACTCCCCCTTCGGCCGCGGCTTAGTCGGCCACAAGGCCGGCGAGACCGTAAACGTAGAGGCACCCGTGGGCGTTTTGAAATTCAAAATTATTAAGATAAGCAAGTAGTCCTTTTACTGCGTTACCGGGGTTGAGGTTTTCCAAGTCTGCCGCTCGGTAACGAACTCATGGAAAAACTTCAGATAATACAATGAGCGTTGCCGGAGCTGGTTTTCCAAGTCTGCCGCTCGGTAACGAACGCATTGCGAATATAAAGATTAACAGTTGGGAGATTATCGATTATGGCGGAAGAAATAACCGCTGCCGAGGAGCAGCAGGACCTCTCCGAAATTTTACAGATACGCAGGCAGAAGCTGGCCGACCTGGTGGAAGCCGGTAAGGACCCCTACACCATCACAAAGTTTGACAGAACTGCCTTTTCCGAGGATATAAAAGCGGATTTTGAAAACCTGGAAAACCAGACCGTCTCCGTGGCCGGGCGCATCATGTCAAAGCGCGGCATGGGCAAGGTCATATTTGCCGACCTTCTGGACGGCAAGGGCCGCATCCAGATCTACGTCCGCATAAACGACGTGGGCGAGGAGGCCTTCGCCGAGTTCCGTAAGGTTGACATCGGCGACATCGTGGGCGTCACCGGCTACGTCTTCAAGACAAAAATGGGCGAGGTCACCGTCCACTCCAGCGAAGTGACCTTGCTTTCCAAGTCCCTGCGTCCCCTGCCGGAGAAGTTCCACGGCCTTACGGACAAGGAGCTCCGCTACCGCCAGAGGTACGTGGACCTCATAATGAATCCCGAGTCCCGCCGGAGCTTTGAGATACGCAGCCGCTTTGTCAGCTATCTGCGGCGGTATCTGGATTCCCAAGGCTTTTTGGAAGTCGAGACCCCGGTGCTCAACACCATCTCCGGCGGCGCCACCGCCCGTCCCTTTGTGACCCACCACAACGCGCTGGATATCGACATGTACATGCGCATCGCCACGGAGCTGCACCTAAAGCGGCTCATAGTCGGCGGCATGGAGCGTGTCTATGAGGTGGGACGCATCTTCCGCAACGAGGGCATGGACACCAAGCACAACCCGGAGTTCACCACCGTTGAGTGGTACATGGCCTACGCCGACTTCAACGTCATGCGGGAAATGGCCCAGGAGCTCATTTCCGGCGCGGCCAAGGAGATTTTGGGCACCTATAAGGTGGAGTGGCTGGGAAATGAAATAGACCTCACTCCCCCCTGGAAGACAATGACCATGGCTGAGGCCGTAAAGGAATATCTGGGCGTGGATTTCATGGCCATTTCCGACGACAGCGAGGCCGTGACGGCCGCCAAGGCAGCCGGCGTCGATATGGACGGCGTGGAGCCCACCTGGGGCCACGCGCTTTACGAGTGCTTTGACCAGAAGGTGGAGGAAAAGCTCATACAGCCTACCTTTATCACCATGCACCCGGTGGACGTCTCTCCCCTCTCCAAGCGCTGCAAGGACGATCCCCGGCTCACGGAGCGCTTTGAGCTCTTCATCTGCGCCAGCGAAATGGCCAACGCCTTTTCAGAACTCAACGACCCCATAGACCAGCGGGGCAGATTCTTAAAGCAGGTGGAAATGCGTGACAAGGGCGACGAGGAGGCCGGCATGATGGACGAGGACTTCCTAAACGCTCTGGAGTACGGAATGCCCCCCACCGGCGGCATCGGCATCGGCATAGACCGCACCGTTATGCTCCTAACCGGAAACGCCAGCATCAGGGACGTCATACTGTTTCCCACAATGAAGCCGCTGGATTGATTTATGATACATTCTCTTAAAATGACAGTCCTTGCGGACAACAAAGCCGCAGAGCCCCTGCTCAGTCAGTGGGGGCTCTGCGTCCTTATTGAGGCGGAGGGCAAAAGGCTGCTCCTGGACACGGGAGGCGGCGATGCTTTCGCCCAGAACGCAAAGCTATTGGGCATAGACCTGGGATCCATAGACTTAGGCGTCTTGTCCCACGCCCACTATGACCACGGGGACGGGCTGGAGGTCTTTTTCTCCGAAAACGCATCCGCCCCGTTTCTCCTCAGCGATAAATGCCGGGAAAACTGCTTCGGACTTAAAGAAGGCGTGATGAAATACATCGGCCTCCGCCAAGGGCTTATGGAAGCCAACAGTCAGAGGCTGAAATATGTCAGCGGCGTTTACAAGGTCTCGGACGGCGCGTGGATCGTCCCCCACAGGAATGCAGACTACTCCGGCATCGCCCTGCGGAACGATCTATACATAAAAGCCGGTGATGATTATCTGCCGGAGGACTTTTCCCACGAACAAAGCCTCGTTTTTGAGACTGAAAAGGGGCTCGTTGTATTCAGCAGCTGTTCCCACACCGGCTTTGCAAACGTCCTTCTGGACGTAAACGAGGCTTTGGGGCGGGGAGACGTTTTCGCCTTCGTTGGCGGGCTTCACCTTTATAAGCTTACGGATGATGAGCTCTTCTCTCTGTCCCGGGAGATAGAAAAAACCGGCGTCAGGCATATTTTTACTGGCCACTGCACCGGCGACTACGCCTTTGAGTTGCTTAAAGACAGGCTCGGAGACAGAATTCAGCAGTTTTATTCCGGGTTTGAATACAGCTTTTTATAAAAAACCCACCGCGTCAGGATAAACACCGTCAAGCGCCCGGGGATTAAGGCCAACAAGCTCAGACAGCAGTTCATTTTCAGGAAAGCCCCGGGGAAGATTTGACATGAGCCTTTCCGGGATGTGGAATTTTACGCTGTCGATCATTTTCCCGCCGGATACGTTTTCCGGCCGGCCGCCCGTCATGCTGAGAAGGACGCATTCGGGTGAAAGACTCAGAAGCTCCCGGGGCGAAGCGAAAAACACGGCTGCGTCGGCGCTTTGGAGCATGCCTCCGGCGCCGTTTTCAATAAGCGAAGCGCCGTATCTCTCCCCCAGTGTCTTCACCAGCGCCGTCTGGCGGCGTCCCGTCGATAACAGCACGTGACGGAAATTACCAGTGAGTTTTATAACCGCCCGCCGCTCTATATCCAGTATCCTGTCGGCAAAGACGGCGGCGCAGTCCCGCTTTTCCGACGCAAGGCTGACTATTCCGGCGGCAAAGGCCTCAAAAAGGGCGCGGCTGCTTTTTTCCGCCAGCCCCGCCGCTTCGAAATACTCACGTCCCGTGAAATCCTCACGGCAGCACATTTCCTCTGCCCCGATCAAAACAGCTCTTACCGCCGCCTTGCGGCACATTCGGGCAAAGCGTCTGCTTCTCTTTTCCGCCCGCTCCGGAATCTTTATCCGCAGTGTCCTGACGCCGCAAATTCGGGTCTCCGAATACTCAGTGCGTCTGCCCTTGGTCTTCCCCGTTTCAATGAGCGCAAGCAAAAAATCACCCCCGTAAACTATACGGGGGTGATTTCAGTATTATTCTCAGGCGCTGGGTGATAGCTCGTAATTTGAGTAAAACTCCAAAGGATTGACTCTGGCGCCGCCGCGTATCGTCTGGAAAAACAGGTGCGGCGTGGTGGAGACACCGGTGGAGCCCACAAGGCCAATGACGGTCCCCTGGCTCACCGTGTCGCCGGAGGCCACGCTCAGCTTGCTGAGATTGGCGTAAAAGGTGTGGACACCGTTTCCGTGGGTGATCAGCACGTAATTGCCGCAGGCGCTGTCGTAACCGGCCTCCACCACTATACCTCCGTCAACGGCCATTACCCGGGTGCCGTAGGCCGCTGCGATGTCGATTCCGTAGTGCACGCTGTAGGCCCCGAAAACCGGGTGGGTGTGTCCGCCGAAGCCGTTGGAGACATAGCGGCTGTCCTCCGACGGCCAGATGACCGTGCCGGTGGAAGAAATAGAGCGCATCCGCTCCGTCTCTGCGGCCAGATCCTCAAGCCTGGTAAAAAGCGCGTTTTCCGCAGTATCCCGCTCGGCCGTAAGCTCCATGTAGGAATCGAGGTCCCCCTCCAGTCCCGCTATATAGCCGTCGGCCTGGGCGACCAGATCGTTAAGCTCCGCCTGCTTTTCGGACAGTTTCTCTCCGGAGGCCTCCTTCTCGGCCTCTGTCTCCTCCAGCGCTGCCCTGGCCTTCTCTGCGGTCGTTCTGGCGTCAACGAGAGCGTTATAAACGCTCTCGTCGTAATTCATCACGTCCCTGACAAAGTCGAAACGGGAGAGGAGATCGGTCCAGTCCTGCGCCCCGAGGATTATCTCGTAGTATGAGGCGGTGCCCCGCTCTTCCTTTGCTCTGAGGGAGTTTTTATACTGTTCCCGGCGGTCTTCTTCGTTTTCCACGCTCTTTTGGAGCAGGTATTCCTTTTCAAAAGCCAGCCTGTCATATTCGGCTATCTG
>JAFYCQ010000062.1 GCA_017539635.1 Oscillospiraceae bacterium | reverse complement strand
TTGAAACCGGCGCGCAGCTGATCGTATCCCACCACCCGCTGATTTTTTCACCGGTAAAAGCCGTGAGAGCCGACGATTATACCGGCTCCCGGATAATAAGCCTAATAGAAAACGGCATATCCGCTATATGTATGCATACGAATCTGGACGCGGCAGAGGACGGGGTGAACGACGCTCTGGCAAAAAAAGCCGGCATCGCAAAGCCGGAAATGCTGTGCACCGACGGTTATCTGGACGGAAAGCCATACTGCATCGGCAGGATAGGAAATATATTCCACGGCATGTCCATGCCGGAATACCTGCCGTATCTGAGGATGGCCCTGAACGCCTCCGGGCTGCGCTTCCACGACGCGGGAAAGGTTGTGTATAGGGTGGCGGTCATAGGAGGCTCAGGAGGCTCAGAGCTTAGAAAGGTCATAGACGCGGGGGCCGACACCTTCATAACCGCGGATATAAAATACGACGTGTTCCTGGAGGCAAAGCACTACGGCATAAACCTTATAGACGCCGACCACTTCTGCACCGAGAACACGGTGATACCTCCTCTCTGCGAAAAACTCAACGCCGCCTTCCCGGAGGTCGAGTTCTTCGTCTCAAAGACCCACGGTCAGACGGCGGATTTCTGCTGATGCGGAAAATTTAATTGAAAAGAGCTTTTGACATGCTTTTTGCCATCGATATCGGAAATACGAATATAGTTCTGGGCTGTCTGCAGGACGGAGAGATCAAATGCGTCGCCGCCATGTCCACCGACGACGCCATGACCGACTGCGAGTACGCCGTCAGGATAAAGGCGATCCTTGACATGAAGGGGATAGACTGCCGGGGTTTTGACGGCGTAGCGCTCTCCTCCGTCGTGCCGCCGGTCACGAGAGACGTATGCTCCGCCGTTAAAATGCTCACGGGCATAGACGCTCTCATAGTGGGCGCAGGAGTGAAGACGGGGCTGGATATAAGGATAGACGACCCGGCTCAGCTGGGCAGCGATCTTGTAGTGGGCGCCGTGGCGGCCCTCAACCGGTGGAAGCCGCCGCTTATTATCATAGACATGGGCACGGCCACCACCTTTTCCGCCATAGATAAAAAGGGCAGTTTTTTGGGCGGCGCCATAATGCCAGGGCTTCGGCTCTCTCTTGACTCCCTGTTTTTAGGCACCTCAAAGCTGCCGAGAGTGTCCATCGAGGCGCCGAAAAAAGCCATAGGCCGCAGCTCGGAGGAGTCCATGCGCAGCGGCGGCATATTCGGCACCGCCGACATGATAGACGGCATGATAGACCGCTTCTGTGACGAATTGGGGGAGAAGGCCACCGTTATCGCCACAGGCGGCAACATGGAGAGCATTATAAGGCACTGCCGCCATGATATAATCTACGACGGCGAGCTTATACTGCGAGGTCTCGCAATAATCTGGGAGAAAAACAGGAAATAAAAGACTATTTGATCCTTACGATATAGTCCGGCTTTCTGGGGTCGGCCTCCGGCAGAGGACCGGCGGGGACGCCTATAAGACAGTGGGCCACGCCCACCCAGGAAGAAGCAATGCCCCATTTCTTTTTCAGCGCCTTGCCCTCCTCGGTCTCAAAGGCCTCCTTTGCCATGCTGACCCAGCAGGCCCCCAGGCCAACCGCGTGGGCGGCGTTCAGGATGTTGCCGGCGACGAGGGCTGCGTCATATTCTCCGTTGCGGGCATTGGGGTCAGCGAACACAACTATTACGGCGGGTGCGCCGTAAAAGGTCTTTTTGTCAGCGCCCTTTATTCTGATGTTCAGCTCTTCCATAAGGGCTATATCATCCGCGTTTTCCACGGCGACGATCAGGGGCGACTGCCTGCCCCGGGCTGTGGGGGCGTAGGTGCCGGCTTTTAGCACGGCCTCCAGCTTTTCCTCCGGCACAGGTCCCGGCTCAAAGCTGCGGACGGTCCTGCGGGTGATCAGGTTGTTATATGCTTCGTTCAAAGTAAAAACCTCCTTTTCCGTATTATACAATATTATTCGAAAAAAACCAACAAAAAACACGAAATAATGCGAATTGTTCTGTTGACGACAACAATACCTTGTGCTAAAATTTATCCATAAAAAATGGAAAATGTGTTGATTGCTGACAGATCGGTATTTTTGCCACACATGTCCTGGTCTGTCGATTTTTTATTTATATTTATACAAGGAGCGGCGTTATGAAAAAAGCAGCGGTGATAATGGGCAGCGACAGCGATCTGCCCAAGGTCGAAAAAGCTATTACCACTCTTCAGGAATACGGCGTACCGGTGGAGGTACACGTTTTCTCCGCCCACAGGACTCCGGCGGAGGCAAAGGCCTTTTCCGAGACGGCCAGAGAAAACGGCTTCGGCGTCATAATCGCCGCGGCGGGAC
>JAFYCQ010000061.1 GCA_017539635.1 Oscillospiraceae bacterium | reverse complement strand
TCGCCGGAGGCTAAATTCACCAGCCGGCCCTCCGCCAGAACGGAGAGGGTCTTTCCGTCGGGCAGGGTGTAGCCCATTATGTTCTGCCGCTGGGGGAAGGATTTACTCGCGTTTGCCTCCAGCCAGTCCACATCTACCTCAACGTTGAAGTGGCCTGCGTTGCAGAGAACGGCGCCGTCCTTCATAAGGGCGAAATGCCCGCTTGTAACAACGTCCCGGCAGCCGGTGGCGGTTACGAAAACGTCGCCTAAAAGAGCGGCTTCTTCCATTGTCATTACCTGGTAGCCGTCCATAAGCGCCTCCAGCGCACGGACGGGGTCCACCTCGCATACTATCACCTTGGCACCGAAGCCCCGTGCCCGCATGGCGATGCCCTTGCCGCACCAGCCGTAGCCGGCGACCACGACGTACTTTCCCGCGACGATGAGATTCGTGGTGCGGTTTATGCCGTCCCAGACGCTCTGGCCCGTGCCGTACCGGTTGTCGAAAAGGTGCTTGCAGGCGGCGTCGTTCACGGCGATTATGGGATATTTCAGCTCTCCGGCCTTTGCCATTGCCGCCACACGGCGGACGCCGGTGGTGGTCTCCTCGCAGCCGCCTATAACGTTGGGCAGCAGGTGCCAGAGACTGGTGTGCATGAGATTTGTAAGGTCGCCGCCGTCGTCTATTATTATGTCCGGCGAGCATTTCAGGGTGGAGACAAGATCCGCCTCGTATTCCTCCTCCGTCGCCCCGTGGCGGGCGTGGACGTCGATACCCCCGGCAGCGAGGGCCGCGGCCACGTCGTCCTGGGTGGAGAGGGGATTGCAGCCCGTGGCGTGCATTTCGGCCCCTCCCGCGGCCAGAGCCCGGCAGAGCCGCGCCGTCTTGGCCTCCATGTGGACGGAGAGGGCAATTTTGAGCCCCGCAAGGGGCCTGGTCTCGGCAAACTCCCGCTCTATCATGGCAAGAAGCGGCATGTGCCGGGTCACCCATTCTATTTTTCTTTCGCCCCGGGTCACCAGGTCGTTGTCAAATTCGCTCAAAAATGAACACCTCATTTCAAATTTACATTATATAGCGGTATAAGCTATTTGTCAAAGGTGCTGGAAATAATAGTAAGCCGTGATTGACGGTGAAGATAAACGGTGATATAATACATTGATATTTTATTGAAATTTGGAGAAAAACTATGTGGGTCGCCGATAAATGGAGGGATTTTGAACTCATAGACTGCTCTTGCGGCGAAAAGCTGGAGCGGTGGGGCAAATATACCCTTGTGCGCCCGGATCCCCAGGCTGTTTGGGACACGCCCCGGGATAATCCCGCCTGGAAAAGCCCGTCGGCCCGATATGAGAGATCTTCCTCCGGCGGAGGAAAATGGGACAAGGGGTCCCTGCCGGAGAGCTGGCAGGTGACCTACGGGGAGCTGACCTTCAACGTAAAGCCCATGAACTTCAAGCACACGGGGCTTTTCCCGGAGCAGGCGGTGAACTGGGATTATATCATTGAAAAGATAAGAGGGGCCGGAAGGCATATAAGCCTTCTCAACCTCTTTGCATACACCGGCGGAGCCACAGTTGCGGCGGCCTGCGCCGGGGCATCGGTCTGTCACGTGGACGCGGCCAAGGGCATGGTGGCCTGGGCAAGGGAGAACGCCGCAGCCTCCGGGCTTGCGGAAAAGCCCATACGCTGGATAATAGACGACTGCGAAAAGTTCGTCCGGCAGGAAATACGCCGGGGGCATAAATATGACGCCATTATAATGGACCCGCCCTCTTACGGCAGAGGGCCGAACGGGGAG
>JAFYCQ010000060.1 GCA_017539635.1 Oscillospiraceae bacterium | reverse complement strand
CGACGTCGGACTTAATCCCGCCCAGATCCGACGCATTGCGGACTGTGCGGAAAACGGCGCTCTGAATGCGGCGAGCATTTTCGGCAATACCCCTTATCTGGCGGAGAGTATCGCGGCATTGGGCGGAAAATGTTTCCTGGCGCTTCATTTCAATCTCTCCGAGGGAAAACCGGTCTCCGATCCTGCTGAAATACCGCTTATCGCCGGGGCGGACGGCTTTTTTCACCCGTCCTTTCTGCGGCTGCTGCTGTTATCTCTGACCTGTCCAAAGGCATTGGAGGAACAGGTCAGAGTCGAATGTGCTGCCCAGCTCGGGCGTTTTCTCGCCCTTATGCCGGATGAATACCGCATCCGCATCGACAGCCACAGGCATGTACACATGCTCCCCGCAGTCTTACGGGGCATGTGCCGCGCTGTTAAAGAAAGCGGACACGAGCTTGAGCACCTGCGCTGGCCGGTCGAACGCATTGGCATATATGTAGGCGCTCCCCGCACATGGCCGTATATACGGCCGGATAATCTTTTGAAGGTCATAATGCTGAAGCTGTGCAGCCTTCCCGATGAAAAGCTTCTCCGGCAGTATGGCTTTGGCGGCTGCCGTTCCCTCTTCTGCGGGATAGTTTTTGCCGGTTGTATGGTGGAAAAAGCCGTAAGGCCTGCTCTCGGCAGGCTGGAAACTCTTGCCATGCAGGAGGACGGAGACCTTGAGCTGCTGTTTCACCCCGGCGGCACGGAGGCAGAGGAGCAATACTTTGGTCAGCTTCACTGCTGCTATGAAAAGTTTTACCGTTCACGGTACCGCAAGGCAGAGGCCGAAACGCTGCGGGTGCTTGCTGGGAAACCCTAAAAAACGCGAAAATTGTTATCTTCTTTACACATAATAAAAGCGCTGTTCATTTCGAACAGCGCTTTTATTGTCAGAAACGCCTTTGCCTCATGCGCCTTTATAAGCGCGATACAGGAAGGTCACCATCTGGCCGCGGAGGCAGGTACCGCCCGGGGCGAAGTGGGTTTCGTCGATGCCCTTGGTAATGCCTTTTTCCGCTGCCCAGAGGACAGCGTCATGGTAATACGTTTCCTCGTCAACATCCACAAATGGGACGCCGGTGCCCTTTTCGCCGCCGAACGCCCTGTAAAGGAAAGTCACGGTCTGGGCGCGGGTCACGGCTTCATCCGGACTGAAGTTGCCGTCGCCGGTGCCCAGGGTAATGCCCTGCTCGGCGGCCCACAGGACGGCCTTGTAATAGTAGGCGTCCTCATCTACGTCGCCGAACTGATTTTCAGTGGACTTAGGCTCCGGTTTTCCTGCGGCTCGCCACAGGAACGTCACCATCTGGGCCCGGGTACATTCCGAGTTCGGTGAGAAATGGGTCTCGTCCGTACCGTCGGTTATTCCGTTTTCCAGCGCCCACTTTACCGCCTCGGCGAAATAGTCGTCGTCATTTACATCGACAAACGGCATGTCAGTTTCAGTCTTCTGTCCGCTGCTGCCGCCGCCTGCGGGCGCAGGATCAGGATCGTAACCGGGGTCCGCGTTGTCCGGAATCAGAGCCTTCAGCACCAGCTCCCGGAAATCCCCCAGCGTATCATAGTCGTGCTTATCATAGATCTCCGCCAGTTCGTCGAGCTTTGCCTTACCGGACTGGGTATCACGCAGCGCCAGGATGGCTTCGAACTGATCTCTGGTATAGGAGCATGCCAGGTATTCGCCGTCAACTACGCCCTGATACACCTCGGCGAAGACGTTGAAGACCTTATGATCCGCGTCATCTTCGGCGTAGAACGCCTCGATCAGTTTTCCGATGTCCGCGATATTGCTGTAAAATGCGGAATAATCCTTGGTATCCTTAAGTCCTCCATTACCGTCCTCCACGGTGCCGTGCTTTACCAGCTCCACGGCTGTCGGCGCGCCGAGATCGTAGTCGCCGTCCGGCGCGGGGCCGTTTGGGTCGTAAACGAGACTGGACGCAACGGAAATGGAAACCTTGATGCCGTTGGGCAGGAAACGTCCCTCCGTGGTACAGCTTCCTCCGTCACTCCTCTCGCCCAGGATCATATAGCCCTTCTGCCACATGGAGCAGGGCAGCGCGTTGCCGCAGGAGAAGGAGTAGCCGTTCGTCATGACCGCCAGATTCAGATCCGCGTAAGGCGGCTCAAAGCTGTCTTTGTAATCGCCCGTGAGGCCGGGGTCCATCTTAGCTCCGTTGCCGCGTACAGCGCCGGTCAGCGTATCCCGCTCCCAATATACTGTGTCGCCGGAGAGCAGGCCCTTGATGCCCTGCAGCGCCGTAACGTCTCCACCGCCGTTGTTCGTCAGGTCTATAATGACGTTTTTCATACCGTCCGCTTTCGCCCGCTCCAGCGCCTGGAAGATCAGCGCAGTGCTGTCCTCTCCGGGGATCGGCAGCGGATTTGATGTGCCCAGCGCCTTATAATACGCTTTCCAGGCGTCGTCGTTGGTCTTAAATGACTGGAAGTTTACGTAGGCGGTTTTTGAGGCGTCGTCCTCCACATAGGTCTTCCAATATTTGGGATCCTGCTGGTTCTCGGGGTCAGCATCGTCTATTTCGATAACGCTGAACGCTCCGTACTTTTCACTCCAGGCATCCGCCTCCGCGTCGGAAAACAGCCCGTAAAAGGCGTTCATGGCCTTCTGTGAGGAATTCTCCGTCAGCTGGTTTTCCAGGTACGTTTCCCGCACCTTGCTGCGGAACGTCTGCGTCTCCCCCTCGGGCTCGAAGAGGAGCTCGAATGCCACAGCGGAATTATCCACATCGAGGGCTCTGTATTCGTCGCTGTTCAGATCGTTCGTCAAAAGGCGTATATAGCTCTTAGGCAGGCTTGTGTGGCCGCCGTCGTGGAGCAGGACCGTGAAAAGGCAGGAAAGGCCCAGCGCATAGCTGCTCTTTAAGTACAGTGCTCCGAAATCGTCCTTTTCCCGCGTACAGTCAAAGGTGGTCTGAGACAGCAGGAGCGCCTTAACCTCGGGGAAATAGTTCGTCAGGACGTCGTCGAGGCGGTTGGGGGCCGTACTGGCCTCCATGAGACTTGCAATGGCCGTTCTGGTGGGGTGACCGAAGAAATAGTCTATAAAGAAGCAGAGCTCGTTGTAATCGAACTGCGCTCTGGCAGCGGTGCGGTTATTCCGGGACGCCTGCATGAAATACTGGTCGTGGGCGAAGTTGGTGCCTTTCACGCAGCTGCCGACACAGTAAACGCGGCTGTCTTGGCGCGCGCCTTCATCGGACAGGCCTGCGTCGTAAACGACTCCTGAATCGAACGCCCCGTACATGTCGCCGAGAGTCGCCAGCGGGAGCCAGACCGAGTCTCCGTCGGCATAGACGGAGATGCCGTGTCCCGTCAGATCCAGGGCCGTCTCCTGCGGAGCCGTCTTTTCCGTGATCGTCGGATGGACGATGAACAGTCCCTCCTCCGGCACGTCATTGTTAATCTTTACGGCCGGCATAGTGAGGAAGCTGCTGATATCCGCAGCGCTGATCGTGCCTTTTTCAACGTCCACCACCGCGCTGTCCAGCTTGAAGTCAACTCCGTCGGTCTTAACGGTGCCCTGGCCTGCGCCCTGCCGAAGCAGATAAGTGCCGTCGCTGTTTTTCTGCACAGTCATCTTCAGCTCGTCGGGCACGCTGCCGTCATCAAATATGGCGCTCAGCAGAAAGAGGTTGTAGAAATCGTCAACACGGATATACGGCACATCGGACTCATCGTAGAAACGCAGCGTCACATTTCCGCTTGGCGCCGGAACGCCGTCATAGCTGTCTTTCGCTGACGGCGGGATAGAAAACTGATTGCTG
>JAFYCQ010000059.1 GCA_017539635.1 Oscillospiraceae bacterium | reverse complement strand
TACGGCATCAAAACGGCGGAGCGCTTCGGCTACGAGATAGCCGCCGCCGGGGGACTTGTGGTCTCCGGCCTTGCCCACGGCATAGACACGGCGGGGGCAAGAGGCGCCCTAAAAGCCGGAGGCAGGGTGTTGGGCGTTTTGGGCACCGCCATCGATGTGGTTTACCCGGCGGAAAACCGGGACATTTTCCGGCGGGTGACTGAGCGGGGAGCGCTCATATCCGAATACCCTCCCGGAGCCGTGACAAGGCCCGGCAACTTCCCCGTGAGAAACAGGATACTCAGCGGCCTTTCCGTGGGCGTAACCGTAATAGAGGCGCCGGAAAAGTCCGGGGCGCTGATTACGGCGGCCAGAGCATTGGAGCAGGGGAGAGACGTTTTCGCCGTCCCCGGCAACGTGGACGCCCCCTCCTGCGTGGGGTCAAACGGGCTTCTCAAGGAGGGCGCGGAGGCGGTGACCAGCGGCCTTGAGATAATCGCGGGATATTTGCCCCGCTTTCCGGATAAGCTTAAGAATATAACCGGCCTGAGCCTTAAAGAGGTATCCCTAAAAGCCTCTGAGAGCCCCGAAAGCCGGGAGCTTCTGGTGGCGGATGTGAAAACGCGCCCCAGGAAAAAAGAGATTGACAAGCGGGAAAGCGCGGATTATATTGACATAGCGGCTTATCGCCGGGAGCTTTCGGAAAAAGAGGGAAAGGTCTTTGACGCCCTTACATCGCCGGAAATGCAGGTGGACGATATAACCGCCGCCTGCGGCTTAAAAGCGGGGGAGGTACTGTCCGCGCTGACCCTGCTGGAAATAAAGGGACTTGTAAAGCAGTCCGCGGGCAAGAGATTTACACTTATAAAATAGAGTGAGGAATCGACAACATGGCAAAAGCAGCGCCGAATCTTGTTATAGTCGAATCGCCGGCCAAGGCGAAAACAATAGAAAAGTATCTGGGGCCGGAATATAAGGTCAAGGCCTCCATGGGGCATCTGCGTGATCTCCCCAAGAGCGTCATGGGCGTTGATATCGAGAACGGCTTTGAGCCGGACTACCAGCCGGTAAAGGGCAAGGAAGACAGCATTGAGGAGCTCAGACGGGACGCCAAAAAGAACAGCCGCGTTTACCTCGCCACCGACCCTGACCGGGAGGGAGAGGCCATTTCCTGGCACTTAAAGGAGCTTTTGGGGCTTCCCGACGACCAGGTTTACAGAGTGACCTTCAACGAGATAACCAAGAATGTTGTCACCGACAGCATCAATCACCCCAGAGCCATAGACGAATCCCTCGTGGACGCCCAGCAGGCCAGAAGGATCCTGGACAGGATAGTGGGCTACAAGCACAGCCCCTTCCTCTGGAGGAAGATCAAAAAGGGTCTCTCCGCGGGACGTGTCCAGTCCGTCGCCACCAGAATGGTGGTGGACAGAGAGCAGGAGATAAGGGATTTCGTGCCGGAGGAGTACTGGCTCCTGGACGCCGTGCTCTCCAGACAGGAGAAGTCCGGCAGCTTCACCGCCCGCTATTACGGCAGCGGCGGCAAAAAACGCGAGCTTAAAAACGAGGCTGACACCGACAAGGTCATTGAAGCCGTCAAGGACAGCCCCTTTACCATAAAGAGCGTAAAAAGGCAGGACAGGAAAAGACAGCCCTCTCCTCCCTTTATAACCTCCACCCTGCAGCAGGAGGCCTCCCGCAGGCTCAGCATGACGCCCCGGCGCACCATGTCCGTGGCGCAGCAGCTCTACGAAGGCGTGGATATCGAGGGCGAAGGCTCCGTGGGCCTTATCACCTACATGAGAACCGACTCTTTAAGAATATCCGCCGAGGCCCTGGCCGCTGCCAAGAGCTTTATAATCTCCCGCTACGGCAGCGAGTATTACCCCGACAAGACCCGCACCTTCAAAACGAAGGCCGGGGCACAGGATGCCCATGAGGCCATTAGGCCCTCCAACGTGCATCTAACTCCCGAGGATGTGAAAAAGAGCCTCACGAACGAGCAGTACAGGCTCTACCGGCTCATCTGGAGCCGCTTCATCTCCAGTCAGATGGCCGCCGCCGTTTACGACAGCGTCACCATAGACGTGGAGTCTGCGGGTCACATCTTCAGAGCCAACAATGCAACGGTAAAATTCCCCGGCTTCACGGCGGTCTATGAGGAGAGCACCGACGAGGAAAAGGAGCCGGAGGGCGAAGTCCTCCCCGACCTTACGGAGGGGGAGAACGTCAAGCTCAAAAAGATAAACAAGGAACAGAAATACACCCAGCCCCCCGCCCACTACACGGAGGCCACCCTTATCAAGGCAATGGAGGAGTGCGGCATAGGCCGACCCAGCACCTACGCCCCCACGATCTCCACGATCTTAAGCCGTGAGTATGTGGTTAAGGAGGGTAAAAACCTCCGTCCCACGCCCCTGGGCGAGACGGTCACCATGCTTATGGAGGACAGGTTCTCGGACATCGTGGATCTGAAATTCACAGCCCGCATGGAAGAGCAGCTTGACGAAATCGAGCACGGCAGACGGGAGTGGAAGAGCGTTTTAAGCGAGTTTTACGGCCCCTTCAACACCTCCCTTGAGAACGCCGAAAAGGCGCTGGACGGCGAGCGGATAAAGGTGCCGGACGAGGTCTCCGACGAGGTCTGCGATATCTGCGGACGCCAGATGGTGGTAAAGACCGGGCGCTTCGGCAGATTTTTGGCCTGCCCCGGCTATCCCCAGTGCAGCTTTACAAAGCCCCTTGTTATCGAGATGCCCGGCAGATGCCCCAGGTGCGGCAGCAGGATACTGAAGCGCACCTCCAAAAACGGCTATACCTACTACGCCTGCGAAAAGCTCAAGGAATGCGGCTTTATGACCTGGGACGTGCCGGTCAAGGACAACTGCCCCGACTGCGGTCAGACTATGTTCAAAAAGGCCGGCAGAGGCTATAACAAGCCATTCTGCATAAATCCCGAGTGCGCAAGCTTTCTTCCGGAGGACAAGCGGGGCTATAAGAAAAAGACGCCCAAGACCGAGGATGGCGAGGCGGATAAAACGGCGGAAAAGCCCAAAAAGAAGACTGCCGCCGGGAAAACAGCGGCAAAGAAGACCACCGCGAAAAAAACGGGAGCCAAGGCATGAGCCGGGTAAAGGTCGTGGGGGCCGGACTGGCCGGGTGCGAGGCCGCCTGGCAGCTGGCAGAGAGAGGCGTTTCGGTGGAGCTCATCGAGATGAAGCCCCGAAAAAGGACACCCGCCCACGCAGCAGATACCTTTGCCGAGTTGGTTTGCTCCAATTCCCTCAGATCCGACGAGCTTTCAAACGCCGTGGGGCTTTTGAAGGAAGAAATGCGCCGCCTGCACGGCCTTATTATAGAATGTGCCGACAAGACCCGTGTCCCCGCCGGGGGAGCTCTGGCGGTGGATCGCGTGGGCTTTTCCCAAATGATCACTGACCGCATACGCTCCCACCCGTTCATAACCGTAACGGAGGGAGAGGTCACGGAGATACCGGAGGGGAGAGTTATAATCGCCACCGGCCCTCTTACCAGCGACGCTTTGGCGGAAAAGCTGCGGCTCCTGTCTCCCGAGGAGGGAGAGCCCCTGAGCTTTTTTGACGCCGCGGCGCCCATCGTCACCTTTGAGAGCGTGGACATGGAAAAGGCGTTTTTCGCCTCCCGCTACGGCAAGGGCACGGCGGATTACATAAACTGCCCCATGACAAAAGAGGAGTACGTATCTTTTGTCCGGGAGCTGGTATCTGCCGAGGAAGCGCCTGTCCACGGCTTTGAGGACGGCGGAGTTTTCGAGGGCTGTATGCCGGTGGAGGTCATGGCCAGGCGGGGAGAGGATACCTTGAGGTACGGCCCATTAAAGCCCGTGGGCCTATCCGACCCGAAAACGGGGAAGGAGCCCTATGCTGTGGTGCAGCTCCGCAAGGACGACGCGGCCGGCACGCTTTACAACATCGTGGGCTTTCAGACACACCTGCGCTTCGGGGAACAGAAGCGGGTGTTTTCCATGATACCCGGCCTGGGAAACGCGGAATTTGTGCGCTACGGCGTCATGCACAGGAACACTTACCTGAACTCGCCGAAAATGCTGGACAGGTATTACAGACTGAGAAAAGACCCCAGGGTCAGCTTTGCCGGGCAGATGACCGGCGTGGAGGGCTATGTGGAGTCCGCCGCCTCCGGCATGCTGGTCGGCATCGAGACGGCAAGGGAAATTAACGGCCTACCGCCTGTGGATTTTCCGGCGGAGACGGCCATAGGCGCACTGGCGCTTTACGTTTCCGGCGGCTCCGTGGGGGATTTTCAGCCTATGAACATAAATTTCGGCATAATTTCTCCCTTGGGCTACAAGGTAAAAGGGAAGAGGAACAAAAACGCGGAAATATCGGCACGCAGCCTTGCAATAATAGACGGGATGGGCGATATATGAAGATTGTAATAGACGCTATGGGCGGGGACAACGCTCCCCAGGAAATAGTAAAGGGCGCTCTTATGGCGGCCAAGGAGTTCGGCGTACATATCATCCTCACCGGCGACGGTGACACCATTCTCCGGGTGACGGAGTCAATGGGCCACCGGGAGCTGCCGGAGGGGGTGGAGATCGCCCACGCTCCGGAGGTGGTTACCATGGAGGACGACCCGGCCATGGCGGTGCGGGTAAAGCCCGAATCCTCAATGGCGGTGGGTCTGCAGCTGGTGGCCGAAGGCAGCGCCGACGCCATGGTCTCCGCCGGTAATACCGGCGCGCTGCTCACCGGGGCAACCCTCATAGTCCGCAGGATCAGAGGAGTTAGGCGCGCCTGCCTTGCCCCCTATTTCCCCAACGCCAGCGGCGGCGGGACTTTAGTTGCCGACTGCGGTGCCAATGTGGAGTGCAAGCCGGAATATCTTTTGCAGTTTGCCTACATGGGCTCTTATTATATGGAGAGCGTCATGGGTGTGCCGGATCCGAGGATTGGCCTTCTCAATATCGGCACCGAGGAGACAAAGGGCACGGAGCTGCAGAAGGAGTCCTACAAGCTGCTGGTGAATGCCAGAGACAAGGGAGATCTGAACTTTATAGGCAACGTGGAGGCCAGGGACACCATGACCGGCGTATGCGACGTTCTGGTTTGCGACGGCTATGCAGGGAACATCCTCTTAAAGGCCGTGGAGGGAACGGGACGTTACCTCCTGAGCAGCCTGAAGGACATTTTTAAGAAAAACCTGAAAACCAAGCTGGCCGCCGCCTTGGTTATGAATGACGTCAAGGAAATGAAAAAGCTCATCGACCCCTCTGAAGTGGGGGGCACGGCGCTTTTGGGCATTTCCAGCCCGGTAATAAAGGCTCACGGCTCCAGCAACGCCTACGCGATACGCAGCGCAGTCAAGCAGGCCATTACCACCGTGAACGCCGGAGTCTGCGCCGATATACAGGACAACGTCAGGAGAATGAAGGCTCAGGGACAGGAAGCGTAAAAATGACTAAACTTGAAGAGAGCATAGGGCACGAGTTCAAGGACAGAAATCTCCTTGAAACTGCGGTGACCCACAGCTCCTACGCAAATGAAAACAAAAAAAAGGCCATCCGCTGCAACGAGAGGCTGGAATTTCTCGGCGACGCCGTTCTGGGCCTCACCGTGGCCGACAGGCTTTACAGAAAGTATCCGGATATGCCGGAGGGCGAGATGACGAGGCTCAGGGCAGAGCTGGTCTGCGAGCACAGCCTCCATGAGGCGGCCAAGAGACTGGATCTGGGCAGCCATATAAGGCTGGGCCACGGGGAGGAAATGAGCGGCGGGCGCACCCGCGGCTCTATTCTGGCCGACGCGGTGGAGGCCCTTATAGCCGCAGTGTATCTTGACGGCGGCGACCCGGAAATAATGATAGACAGGCTCATTCTGACCCCTGCCAGAGAAAAGGGCGTTTCGGTAGTTTTGGACCACAAGACGCTTTTGCAGGAGAGGATGCAGAGGACCGCCGGCCACACCGTCTCCTACGAGACCGTCAAGGAGGAGGGGCCGGATCACTCCAAGACCTTCACCGTCCGCGTCATAATAGACGGCAAAAGCGCCGCCGAGGGCGAGGGCAGCAGCAAAAAAGAGGCGGAGCAGGCCGCCGCCAGACGCGCCCTGGAGGCTATGGACAATGACGCCTAAAAGACGGATAATCCCCATTTTCGTGCCCCATTTGGGCTGCCCCCACGCCTGCGTCTTCTGCAACCAGAAGAGGATATCCGGGGCCCTTTCCCCGGCTGAGCCGGAGGATGTCATACGGCAGATAACAGAGGGACTTGAGAAAACGGAAAAGGGGACGGAGGTTGAGGCGGCCTTTTACGGAGGCAGCTTTACGGCAATCCCGCCGGGAGAGCAGGAAGCTCTCTTAGGGGCGGCTTTGCCGTTTTTGCGTTCAGGGGAGTTGTCCTCGATTCGTCTCTCCACAAGGCCGGACTGCATAGATGAGGAGACTTTGGCCCGGCTTAAATGCTTCGGCGTAGAGACTGTCGAGCTGGGTGTCCAGTCCATGAAAAAAGAGGTGCTGGAGGCCTCGGAGAGAGGCCACACGCCCCAGGACGCGGAAAAGGCGGCAAGGCTAATTAAGGACGCCGGCTTCAAGCTCATTTTGCAGATGATGACCGGCCTTCCTGGGGACACACCGGAGTTTTCGGTTTATACGGCGGAAAAACTCGCCGAAATGAAGCCCGACGGGGTGAGGATCTACCCCACGGTGATAATAAAGGACACGCCTCTTTACGACATGTGGCGCGCCGGGGAGTATAAGGAGCATACGGTGGAAGAGGCCGCCGAGCTCTGCGCCCGGCTGCTGGATATTTTTGAGGGTGCCGGCATACCGGTCATCCGCCTGGGGCTGAACCCCACGGAGGAGCTTTCCGGCGGCGCCGCCGCGGGAGGGGCGTATCACCCCGCCTTCGGGGAGATAGCGGCCTCAAAGAGATACTTCAAAAAAGCCTGTTCGGCAATAGAAAGGGCCGGGGCAGCGGAGAAAATGACGCTTATAGTCGCTCCCGGCCAGATATCCGCCGCCACCGGGCAGAAAAGGGCCAATACAGAGGCGCTTTGCCGCAAATACGGCATAAAACGGCTGAAAATCAAAGAGGGAGACGTTAAAAAAGGAGAAATCTCCGTTTTTCCCGGGTCGTAATGTTGAAATGTAAATTAATTTATAGTAAAATATATAGCTAATTCTATTCGAATCGGGTGATAACTTGTACCTCAGAGCGCTGGAAATCCACGGCTTTAAGTCTTTTCCCCAGAAGATAAGGCTCAATTTTGAAAAGCCTGTGGTGGGCATCGTCGGCCCCAACGGCAGCGGAAAATCGAATATCTCCGACGCCGTTTTGTGGGTCATGGGCGAGCAGTCAACCAAGACGCTCCGGGGCGGCAAAATGGAGGACGTCATCTTCGGCGGCACCGAGACCCGCTCTCCCATGGGCTTTGCCGAGGTGTCCCTTGTGCTGGACAACTCGGAAAAGATCCTGGACGCCGACAGCGATGAGGTCACCGTCACCCGCAGATACTACCGCTCAGGCGAGAGCGAGTACTATATTAACCGCCAGGCCGTGAGGCTGAAGGACGTAAACGAGCTCTTCATGGATACCGGCCTGGGCCGGGACGGCTACGGCATAATAGGCCAGGGCAGGATAGACGCCATACTCTCGGCAAAAAGCACCGACCGCCGGGAGATATTCGAGGAGGCGGCGGGCATTTCCCGCTTCCGCTACCGCAAGGAGGAGTCCGAGAGGAAGCTGGCGAGAGCCGAAGAAAACCTGCTCCGGGTGAACGACAAGATCGCCGAGCTGGAAATGCAGGTGGAGCCCCTCAGAGAACAGTCCGAGGTGGCGAAAAAGTATCTTGTTCTGCGGGACGAGCTGCGGGGCCTGGACATCTCTCTCTGGTGCGACGGGCTGAAAAGGGCAGCCGAGCGGGAGCAGAAGTCCGGCGCGGACCTGGAGATCGCCAATTCCGACTTAACCCGGGCAAACGGAGAGCTGGAGGCCCTTTACGCCGCCGGAGAGGAGTTTTCCCGGCAGATGCGGGAAAAGGACATCGAGGCGGAGTCCGTAAGAAGCGAGATTTCCGCCAGGGAGAGCCGCGTTTCCGAGCTGGACAGCTCCGCCGCCGTCCTGAAAGCGAATCTGGAGGGCAACGCGGAGAATATACAGCGGCTGGGCCGGGACATAGAAAGCCAGGACGCCCAGAACTCCGGCATCTTGAAGCAGATGCAGGAGCGGCGGGACAGAATGGCCGCCATAGACGAGGAGGCCGCCGGAATTGCCGGTAAGATAAAAGTGCTTTCCGACGAGACGGAAAAGCTTGCCCAGGAGGCCTCCGGCGAGGAGGGGGAGCTCTATAAGCTCACCTGCCGGGAGACCGCCAACGGGGAAGAGGCCGCCGCGCTGAAGGCCAAAATAACCGCTGTGGCCGGGCAGATACAGGAGTATGAGGACAGATCCACGTCGCTCATAAAGAGTTCCGCCGAGGCGTCGGAAAAGTTAGAGGAGCTGAAAAGCTCCGAAAAAAGCTGCGCTGAAAAGCTGAAAGCGGCGGAGGAAAAAGCCCTGTCGCTCAATAACGTCATAGGCGGCTACAGGCTGCGGCTGGAGGCCAGAAAGAAAAAGGCGGAGGCCGCAAAGGAAAAGCGGGACACCCTTAATAGGGAGCTATCCTCCCTTAAAGACCGCAGAGCCCTTTTGCAGGAGATGGAGCGGGAGTACGAGGGATATTCAAGGGCCGTAAAGGCCGTGATGCAGGAAGCCTCCCGCGGGGTGCTTAAGAATATCCGGGGCCCCGTGGCCGACCTCATTAAGACCGAGGAGAGATATTCCGTGGCCGTGGAAACGGCCCTGGGCCCCGCCATGCAGAACATCGTGGTGGACACGGAGGAGGACGCCAAGGCGGCCATCGGGCTGCTTAAAAGACGGGAGATAGGCAGAGCCACATTCCTGCCGGTTTCCGCCATTAAAGGGCGGGAGCTGAACGAGCGGGGGCTCGAAAGCGAGGACGGCTTTGTGGGCCTTGCCATTGAGCTTGTGTCCTTCGATAAAAAATATAAGGACATATATTCAAACCTCCTGGGAAGAACGGTGGTATCCGACAATCTGGACTGCGCCGTAAAAACGGCAAGGAAATACGGCCACCGCTTCCGCATAGTCACCCTGGACGGGCAGGTAATAAACGCCGGGGGCAGCATGACGGGTGGCGCGGCCTCAAAGAGCGCCGGCATACTCTCCCGGGCAAACGAGCTGCAAAGGCTCGTAAAAAAGGAGGAAATGCTCTCCTCCGACGCCAGCGACGCGGAAAAGGCCTGCGCCGAGGCGATGAGAGAGGCAGACGCCGCCGAGTACGAGCTGGGCGCCGCCATGGAAGAGCTGCGGCCCGTTGAGGACGAAATCTTAAAGCTCCGGGGAGACCTGGGGCACTATGGGCTGCTTATAGAGGCGGCAGAGGCCTCGGTGGAGAACACCCGGGAGGAATGTCTCCGCCTTGAGGAGAAGACGAAATCCGCCGAAAAAGAGGTGGAGAAGGCCAGAGAGAGCCTTGCCGCCTTGGAAACTGAGCTTAAGGAAATCAGGGCCGGTATAACGGAAAAGACGGCCGGGACCCAGGACATTGAGGACAAGCGCCGGACGCTTAGAGACAGGACCGAGGTTTTGCGCCGCCAGACGGCTTCCTTAGAGGCCGAAAAGGCCGCTGCAGAGGCATCCCTTAAAGAGCTGGAGGAGCTCTCCGGCTCCATAGCCGCCGGACGGGACAGGGCAAAAGAGGTCATGGACGGCATGAAGGCCGACGCCCTTTCCATCGAGGCGGGCATACAAAACTGCGAAAAAGAGGCCGAAAAAGTCAGGGCCGAGGCCGAGGCGCTGCGAAGCAGGCTCTCCGACATCACGAACGAAAAGCTCGCCCTTGAGGCCGAGCGTTCAAAAAGAGACAGGGAGACCCAGGATAAAAACCGGCAGATACTGGAGCTGGAGCGTGAAAGCGCCCGCCTTTCACAGAATCTCGCCGCCGCGCAGATGGAGGAAAAGCAGCTTATCGACAAGCTATGGGACACCTATGAGCTGTCCCGCTCCGCCGCCTTTGCCCAGGCTGCGCCCTTGGAGAGCGTCCCCGCTGCCCAGAAGCGGGCAGGGGAGCTGAAACGGGAAATGGGCAGACTGGGCACCCCAAATCTCGGTGCCATTGAGGAATACGAGCGGGTGAACACCCGATATACCTACCTCACCGAGCAGAGAGACGATATCGAAAAGGCCAAAAAGGAATTAAACGGCATAATCGGGGACATCACCCGGGAGATGAAGGATATATTCCGGAAAGGCTTTGAGGATATAAACGAAAGCTTCCGGCAGACCTTTACGGAGCTGTTCGGGGGCGGCAGGGCATCGCTGGAGCTGGAGGACCCGGAGGATATACTGGGCTGCGGCATAGACATAAAGGTGCAGCCCCCGGGGAAAATGCTGAAGACGCTGACGCTCCTGTCCGGCGGAGAAAAGGCCTTCGTGGCCATTGCGCTTTATTTTGCGATTCTGAAAATAAGGCCCACGCCCTTCGTCATAATGGACGAGATCGAGGCGGCTTTGGACGACGCCAACATCGTGCGCTTTTCCGAATACCTGCGGCGGATGTCGGACAACACCCAGTTTCTCGTCATCACCCACAGGCGCAGGACAATGGAAGAGGCGGACGTGCTCTACGGCGTGACAATGCAGGAAAAGGGCGTCTCCCAGGTCATACACGTTGACCTGGAGGAGGCGGAAAAGACTCTGGCGAACTGATGCTGAAAGGATTTTATAAATGGGATTTTTCGACAAGATTAAAGAGGGACTTACAAAGACAAGGAAAAACGTAAGCGGAGTTTTCGCCGCGCTTTCCGGCGTGAACGACGAGTTTTTCGACGAGCTGGAGGAGACGCTTATAATGGCGGACGTGGGGGCCGAGACCTCCATGAACGCCGTGGACGAGCTGCGGGACAGGGCAAAGCATGAGGGACTCCGGGGCGGCGAGGAGGTAAAAGCGGCGCTGACGGATATACTCACCGAGACTTTGAGCCGGGAGGACACGTCTCTCAGGCTGGAAACCAAGCCCTCTGTCATCCTCATGATCGGCGTGAACGGCGTGGGCAAGACCACGACGATAGGAAAGCTGGCCCTAAAATTCAAGGAGGAGGGCAAAAGCGTGCTTCTGGTAGCCGCCGACACCTTCCGGGCCGCCGCCGCCGAGCAGCTTGAAATCTGGGCGGAGCGTGCCGGGTGCGACATGGTGCGCCATGCCGAGGGCTCCGACCCCGCGGCGGTGGTTTTTGACGGCATAGCCGCGGCCAGGGCCAGGGGAGCGGATATAATAATCTGCGACACGGCGGGACGGCTGCACAATAAATCAAATCTCATGAACGAACTGGCGAAAATAAGCCGCGTTATTGACCGTGAGCTGCCTGACGCCGACCGGGAGACCCTGCTCGTAATCGACGCCACCACGGGGCAGAACGGCCTTATCCAGGCCGAACAGTTCAAGGAGGCGGCGGGGCTCACGGGAATCGTGCTCACGAAGCTGGACGGCACGGCCAAAGGCGGCATAGTCTATGCCATCGCCGAAAAGCTGCAGGTGCCGGTAAAGCTGGTGGGCGTGGGCGAGAAGGCCGACGACCTTATGGAATTTGACGCCCGGAGCTTTACGGAGGCGCTTTTGTCATGAGATTCATCCTTGCCAGCAACAACAAGGGAAAGCTGCGGGAAATAAAGGACATTTTTTCGGAGCTGGATTTAGACGCCCAGGTGGTCTCACAGAGAGAGGCGGGCTACGAGATAGAGGCCGAGGAGACGGGAGATACTTTCGCCGAAAACGCGCTTATCAAGGCAAAGGCTGCGCTGGACGCTTCCGGCGTGCCCAGCATAGCGGACGACTCGGGCCTATGCGTGGACGCTCTCGGCGGCGCTCCGGGAGTCTTCTCCGCCCGCTACGGTGGAGAGGGATCATCGGACGGCGACAAGATACTTCTGCTGCTCAAAAACATGGAGGGGGCGGAACAAAGAAGCGCCCGCTTCGTCTCATCAATAGTATGCGTTTTCCCCAACGGAGACACGCTTAAAAGCGAGGGCGTGTGCCAGGGCGTAATACTCAGAGAGCCCAGAGGGGAGAACGGCTTCGGCTACGACCCGGTGTTTTATCTGCCGGAACTGGGGAAAAGCATGGCGGAGCTTTCAGAGGAGGAAAAAAACCGCGTCTCCCACAGAGGAAGAGCGGTAAGGGCCTTCGGGGAAAAGCTCCGGGAATATATGAAGGGGAATAATAATGCTGACAAGTAAGCAGAGAGCCCAGCTTAAAGGGCTCGCCCAGAGCCTTGACACCATAATCTACGTGGGAAAGGGGGGCATAAGCGAGGCCGTCATCAAGGAGACGGAGGACGCCCTTAATGCAAGGGAGCTGATAAAGGGCAGGGTTTTGGAAAACTCCATGCTTACCGCCCGGGAGGCCTGCGACGCTCTGGCAGGTGCTTTGGGAGCGGAGGGAGTACAGGCCATTGGCTCCAAATTCGTACTCTACCGGGAAAACCCGGATTTCACCCCCGCTCCCGGCAGGGAAAAAATAAAGCTGGTAAAATGAGGTGCCGGATTTGAAGATCGGAATTTACGGCGGCACCTTCGACCCGCCCCACTTGGGGCACACAAAAGCCGCCAATGCCGCGAAAGAGGCGCTGGGACTGGACAGGCTCATGTTCATCCCCACCTATATCCCGCCCCACAAGGAGCTTGGGGAAGGGGCGCTTTCGGCGGAGGAGAGACTGGAGCTGACATGCCTTGCCGCCGGGAAGATACCCGGCGCGGAGGTTTCGGATATAGAGACCGCCCGCGGCGGAAGAAGCTACACGGTGGATACTCTGACGGAGATAAAGAGGCAAAACCCCTCCTCGGAGCTTTTCCTCATTATGGGTACGGACATGTTCCTCTCCGTGGACACCTGGAGAGAGGCCGAAAGGATCTTTCGGCTGGCCTCTTTAGCCGTCATCCCGAGACACCGGGGGGACACGGATGAAATCACAAGATTCGCCGCCGTTCTAAAGGAAAAACACGGCGCTCAAACGGAGATAATAGACTGCGAACCCATCGATATTTCCTCCACGCAGATAAGGGAAATGCTTAAGGACAGGCGGGGACGGGATTTTCTGGACCCGGAGGTTTACGCCCTTATAATAAAAAAGCGCTGTTTCGGCGCGAAGCCGGATTTTGACTGGCTGCGGGAAAAGGCCTATGCCATGCTGAAGGAAAAACGCATCCCCCACGTAAAAGGCTGCGAGGAGGAAGCGGTGAGGCTGGCTGACCGCTGGGAAGAAAATGAGGATGACGCCAGAGAGGCCGCTATCCTCCACGATATAACAAAAAAGGAAACCCTGGATTCACAGTTGATATTGTGTGAGAGATATGATATTATAACAAATACCGCGGAAAAAAAGAGCGCGAATCTCCTACACGCAATGACGGGAGCGGCGGTGGCCGCCGGGGAATTCGGAGTAAGTCCCAAGGTGGCCTCGGCCATAAGATGGCACACCACCGGCAGACCCGCCATGACGAAGCTGGAAAAAATAATCTACATGGCAGACTACATCGAGCCCACCCGGGATTTTGAGGGACTTAATGAGCTGCGGCGCCTGGCATACGAGGATCTGGACGCGGCGGTGAGACTGGGCCTTAAAATGGGGCTTGAGGATTTGAAGCAGCGCGGAATCGAGCCGCATCCGGCGTCGCTGGAGGCTCTGGAATATTTAGACGGAGAAAAAAAGATATGATACTTTTCGGGAACAGGGGCGGTTCCAGGTATTCGGGGACTGCCGGGAAAAAAGGTAAGAAGACCAGTGCCAAAAAGGTGATTTTGATTATCGTCATCATTTTGATAGTACTGGCCGCGGCAGCGTTCGCCGTCTGGCATTTCGCCGTCAGGCCGCCGGATGTGTCCAACACGAGAGGAGACGGGGGAGACATGCCCGGCATCGCGGACATGGAGAGCCCCGGAATGGGCGATACTACTCAGGCGCATGTCAGCGGCCGCAACGACGGAGAGTACACCTTCGTCGTGCTGGGCACCGATGACGGCAACGGCAATACCGACACCATAATGGTGGCGAATTTCGACACCGTCAACTATAAGCTGAACGTGGTATCCATCCCCAGAGACACCCTTGTGAACGTATCCTGGCCCACAAAGAAGGTCAATTCCCTCTACGGCGTGGGCGGCGTCGAGCGCACGGTTTCAGGCCTGGGCGAGATCATGGGCTTTGAGCCGGACTTTTACGCGCTGGTGAATCTCAAGGCCTTTGAAAAGCTTGTGGACGCCGTGGGCGGCATTTATTACAACGTGCCGGTGAACATGAACTACGAAGACCCGGCGCAGAATCTGTATATCCATATCGCAAAGGGCTACCAGACCCTTATGGGCAGCGAGGCCGTAAAGGTCATGCGCTTCCGCAGCGGATATTCCGACGCGGACATCGGCCGCATCGGCACCCAGCAGGATTTCCTGAAAACTGCCGCGGAGCAGATCATGGCCAATAAGGACAAGATCAATATTTCCACCCTGGCGGAAATTTTCATCAATTACGTGGATACCGACCTTACCAAGGGCAACGTGGTATGGTTCGCCAAGGAATTTCTTAAAATGGACGGCGAGAACATCAACTTCATGACTCTGCCGGCAAATTACTGGGATTCCGTTTACGGCGCCTCCTACGTCACCATTTACGTGGACGAGTGGGTGGACATGGTGAACGAGTACTTAAACCCCTATAAGGACGACGTGGAGGTCTCGGACCTGAACATCCTGACCCGTACATGGAAGCGTATCAGGTTGCTGGAGTCGTTGGCAAAGGGCTGCACACGGCGCAAGGCTGCCAACAGGGACAAACGGTCGACGCTCAGTTCGTTGGAGTTGTTCTGT
>JAFYCQ010000058.1 GCA_017539635.1 Oscillospiraceae bacterium | reverse complement strand
TTCTGACGGAAAAGCAGTACCGCGACACCTTCGGCTACCAGCTCCACCCCTTCACCGGCATTGACTACGTTGAATACTACAAGGAGCTCATAGAGGGCTGCAGCTGCCAGGTGGAGATACTCTTCTCCAACAAGGCTGAAACCATCCTCCAGAGCGTTAAAAACGTCCTCTGCTGCGATATCCACACCCGGGCCCGCACCAAGCGCCGCCTTATGAGATACGGCGCCGAAAAGGTCCTGGGCCTTGACGATATCCTCACCGGCCCCGTAAACGGCAGCGGCTACAACGGCGATTACGGACTTTTAGGCTCCAACAAGGCCACAGAGGACATGGTAAAGCTCTTCCCCAGAAACTGCGATACCTTTGTAAACGAGGTGCAGGATAAGCTCATTGCCGCCACCGGCAAGCAGATCGAGGTCATGGTTTACGGCGACGGCGCCTTCAAGGATCCCGTGGGCAAGATCTGGGAGCTGGCTGACCCCGTGGTCTCCCCCGGCTACACCTCCGGGCTGGAAGGACAGCCCAACGAGCTGAAGATCAAATACCTGGCTGACAACGATTATTCCCACCTTACCGGCCAGGAGCTCACCGAAGCCGTGCGGGCCTCCATACGGACTAAGGACGCCGACCTCAAGGGCAACATGGCCTCCCAGGGCACCACTCCCAGGAGACTTACCGACCTCATCGGCTCTCTCTGCGACCTCACCAGCGGCAGCGGAGACAAGGGCACGCCGGTGGTATTCATTCAGGGCTACTTCGACAATTACTCCCTCAACTGAGGTGTAAAGGTGGAAAAGCTGAACATCAGATACAAAAAGCTCGACCCGGCGGCTGTCGCCCCCGTCTTCTCCTCCGCCGGCGCGGCCGGGGCGGATATTTACGCCCTGCCGGGCTGTGACGCGGCGATAGGGCCCGGCGAGACCTTCACCGTCCACACGGGACTGGCCATTGAGATACCCGAGGGCTACGCAGGTCTTGTCTTCGCCAGAAGCGGGCTGGCCACGCGAGAGGGGCTGGCCCCCGCCAACAAGGTGGGGCTCATAGACTGCGACTACCGGGGGGAGCTCCTGGTGGCGCTCCACAACCACTCGGAGGCTGCAGCCTTTCTCAAGGGCGGCGAGAGGATCGCCCAGCTGATGATAACCCCCGTCCCGACTGTCGAATACACCGAGGCACAGGAGCTCTCCGAAACCATGAGAGGCACCGGAGGCTTCGGCTCCACCGGAAAATAAGAAAAAGGCCTGCTGCAAAACTTCCATTTTGCAGCAGGCCTTTTTTATATCACGCAAGCGCTTTTTCAAGAACGCTCAAATTATGTTCCATTATACCTATATAAGTCTCTCCCCCGGCGATGTCCTTTGCCGTCACGGACTGCATGGAGTCCATTTGCAGTATTTCGGCTGACTTTGATTTCGTGTTGTCGATTATGGTCTGGGCAAGCTTTCCGTCGCCGGTCTCGATGGTCAGAACGCACGGGAGGCTCAAATCGTCCACGACGCCGGAGAGCAGCACCACCGTTTCAAAGCTGGCCTCCGTCTCCGCCGAGCAGCCGGGGAAAGCGGCGTAATACTCAAGGCCGTAGTCATCGGTCATGTAGCGGAACGGGAACCTGTCGCCGAAAAGCAGGGTGTCACGGACGCCGTTTTTGACAGCATCCTCATATTTTCCGTCCAGTTCTGAAAGCTTCTCTATATAAGCCTCGGCGTTGGCGGAATAGGTTTTGGCGTTGGCAGGGTCGATATCCCCCAACCTGGCGGCAAGCTCCCTGCAGATGATCTCCGCGTTTTTAACGGAGAGCCAGACATGCTCGTCGTAGGCTTCCTCCTCTTCTTCCTCCTCGGCCTCCATGCCGGGAGCGAGCTCCTCCTCCACGACCTTGTCGCTCAAAATACGGAACAGGCTGACGACCTCCCCGTCGTCCTTTTTGGCTCTCTCAAGGGCGTCAGTCACCCAGGCGTCGGACTCGCCGCCCACGTAGATAAAGAGGTCGCACTCACTTATAAGCACGATGTCGTCAACAGTGGGCTGATAGCTGTGCATATCCACGCCGCCGTCAAGGAGCAGCGTCACATCGGCGTTTTCCGCCTTGTCGCCCAATATGTTCATCACCCAATCATATTCCGGAAAGATCGTGGCGACTACGCTTATCTTCCCGCTCTCCTCTTTGACTTCCCCGCCGCAGCCCGTAAGAGCTCCGGCGGCCAGAACAAAACACAGTAAAAGGACAAACGCTTTTTTCAAAATATGACCTCATTTCAATTTGCAAATCATTCGCAAATTATAATAGCACATTATCGGCAATATGTCAATTATAAGATGACCCGGGATTTTTCCCGAGTCATCTTGTTATCTGTGATTTACTTTTTATAGAGCTTTCTGCCCTCTTCCAGGGCCCGCATGTTGAGCTCCCCGGTGCTCTTGGGCACTCTGGCCAGGACGGCCTCCTCCAGCGCCTTGTCGCCGGCAACGCCCAAAATGGCGTTTATGGCGCCCAGGGCGACTATATTGACGGTCATGGGCTTTTTCAGCACGTCATAGACTGTGGAGATCACGTCTATCTTCTCCGTCCTTCCATGCCAGCTCTCAGGGATCGTAAGCGAGCTGTCGGCGATGACTATGCCGTCTGGCGCCACGCTGCCGATGTACTGATCCAGAGCCTTCTGGGTCAGGGCGGCGAGACAGTCGGCGGTCTCGATCTTCGGGAAGACTATTTCCTCGCTGCTGACGATTATCTCCGCCTTGCAGGAGCCGCCGCGGGCCTCGGGGCCGTAGGACTGGGACTGTACCACCTGGTAGCCCTCGGCGAGAGCGGCCTCGGCCAGGATTATGGTGCCCAGGATGACACCCTGTCCGCCGGAGCCGGCGAAACGGAATTTAAGGTTGTAGCTCATTGGGCGCCTCCCTTGCAGCGGTCTATCAGCTCCTGATAGTCGCTGGTGTACTCAGCGCGGTTGCGGTGGAAGGTCTCGCCGATTATCAGCTTATCCTCCAGCTCGTCCGGCGACATAAGCTTGGCGTCGGCGGAGTCCACGCAGTGGTCACGCTGCCAGCGGATCATGTCGGCGGCGTCCCCCTTCTTGTTCTTACGCCCGTAATATGTGGGGCAAACGCTCATGCAGTCGATGACGGAAAAGCCCTTGTGAAGGATAGCCCGCTCCATGAGCCTTATGGTCTTGGCGGTGTGGAAAACCGTGCCTCTTGCCACAAAGGTGGCTCCCGCGGCCTTTGCCAGGGTGGGGATGTCAAAGCTGGGGTCAATGCTGCCGTAAGGGGCGGTAGTGCCGAAGTCGCCCATGGGCGTCGTGGGAGAATACTGTCCGCCGGTCATGCCGTAAATGTTGTTATTGAACACCAAAACGGCCATATCGATATTCCTTCTGGCGGCGTGGATGAAATGGTTGCCGCCGATAGCTGTGGCGTCGCCGTCGCCGGTGATGACTATGACCCTTAATTCAGGCTTGGCAAGCTTGATGCCCGTGGCGACGGCTATAGCGCGGCCGTGGGTGGTGTGGATTGTGTTGAAATCCATATATCCGGCGCTTCGTGATGAGCACCCGATACCGGATACCACGCAGACCTGATCCTTCTCAAGTCCCAGGTTGTCCACGGCCTTGACCAGGTCCTTCATCAGGGTGCCGTGACCGCAGCCGGGGCAGTAAATGTGAGGCAGCATATCCTGCCGGAAGTATTTCTTTACCAGGGGATCCATCAGTTCTCGCCTCCTTCTATGGCGGCCAGTATCTCGTCGGGCATGAGCATGGAGCCGTTGGCCTTGCCCTTGAATGTCACGGGGCATGCGCCGCGGACGCACCGCTCCACCTCCAGGACTATCTGTCCGCAGTTCTGCTCGGCGACTACGATGCGCTTTACCTTCTTTGCCAGCTCCGTTACCTCCTTGTCCGGGAAGGGCCAGACGGTAACGGGGCGGAAAACGCCGGCCTTAATGCCCTTGGCTCTGGCCCGGTTCACAGCCTCCTTGGCGCTGCGGCCGATGGAGCCTATGCAGATCACGGCGATATCGGCGTCCTCCAGCATGTAGCTGTCGCAGGAGATTATATCGTCTCTGTTGAGAGCCAGCTTGTTCATCAGGCGGCTTATAAAGGCGGCAGACTTCTCAGGGCTTGAGGTGGGGTATCCCCTTTCGTCATGGGTAAGGCCGGTGATGTGGTATCTCCAGCCCATGCCGAAGGGCGGCAACTTAGGCACGTCCTTCTCGCTGTCAACGGCAAAGGGCCGCCAGTTGTCTCCTTTTTTATCAGGCATTGCCCGGTCTATGACCTGGTAGCTGTCCGGGTCGGGTATCTCAATGCCCTCTCTCATGTGGCCGACAGTTTCGTCCATGAGGAAAATGACCGGCACGCGGTACTTTTCCGACAGGTTGAAGGCCCGGATTATCTCGGTATAGACCTCCGAGACCGAAGAGGGAGCAATGGTTATTACGGGGTGGTCGCCATGGGTGCCCCAGCGGCACTGCATGATGTCGCCCTGGGCCGTGGAGGTGGGCATACCGGTGGAGGGGCCTACGCGCTGGACGTTTACGATGACACAGGGCACCTCCGCCATTGCGGCGTAGCCGATGTTCTCCTGCTTAAGGGAAAAGCCCGGGCCGCTGGTGGCCGTCATAGCCTTGGTGCCGGCGACAGAGGCGCCTATAACGGCGGCCATGCTGCCGATCTCGTCCTCCATCTGGATGAAGTGTCCGCCCAGGACGGGCAGGCGCAGAGCAGAGAGCTCGGCTATCTCGGTGGAGGGAGTTATGGGGTAACCGGCGTAAAAGCGCATACCGGCGGCAAGAGCGCCCTCAACGCAGGCTTCGTTGCCCTGCATAAGAACTCTTTTTCCGCTCATCAGGCTTCCTCCTCTCCGAACCAGATCGCGTAGTCGGGGCAAAGTCGTCCGCAGGTGTTGCAGCCGATACACTCCGGCTCATTTACTATAGTCATTTTACCGTGGAGCATCTGGAGCACTCCCTTGGGGCAAAAAGCGGCACAGACACCGCAATCCTTGCACCAAACGGGATTGTACTGCAAACGTCCGTTTCTTTTAGCCAAGACCTTCCCCTCGCTTTCCCGGCGGATGAAATTTTCACCGCGCCGCTCTAAGTAAACGATGATCGACTCTGTGTGCGCTGTCAGCGCATACTAAAATATAAAACAACAACCCGAAAAAGCAGACATCTTTTTCGGGCTGCATTGTTGGTGGACGCTGAGGAACTCGAATCCCCGACCTTCCGCACGTCAAGCGGAAGCTCTACCAGCTGAGCTAACCGTCCGTGTCAGCAAGGGTTATTCTACATCAGCGGTATACATTTGTCAACAGCTAAATTTCTGTTTTTTCTGCGTGCGCG
>JAFYCQ010000057.1 GCA_017539635.1 Oscillospiraceae bacterium | reverse complement strand
CAGTTATGGCCATAATGACTATTCCCGCTTTGCCCATGATGCTGCGGGCGGCGAAAAATGTGGGCACCGCGTCAACTCCCTGCAGTTCGTCCAGAGCGCCGACATACTCCTGCCAGGAGCCGAATCCGTCCGGAACGGCGGACACGCCCACCAGGGCCATGGCCATGTAGGCCAGAGCCGCGACGATTATGGATATAACGAGGATGCCCCATGATCTGCGGATGGGGAATTTGAAGTGGGCCGTGTCGAAGGAGGTGACCTCAAACCCCACGAAGGCCCAGGGCGCCAGGATAACGAGGCTGAATACCGCGTAGCCCTTTCCCGTGCTGCCGGAGCCGAAGTCGGCAATGCTCCCGCCGGAAAAGGCGTGAGGCAGGCATATCGCCGCCGTGACGGCGATGCCGGCGAAAAGCAGGATGCCCAGGACGGTGTGAAGACGCTGCAGAAGGGGCTTTGCCACGATGAAAAGAACGCCGATGACCCCGAGCACCAGGGCGGAGACCAGCGCCTCGGCGAGGTTAATAACATTTCCGGCGACGGTATATTGAAGCCCCGTCTGCACGGTGCCGCCCAGCAGCATTCGGATTATATAAAACAGGGCCGTGCCGTTTAAAAACACGATTGTCAGATACGAAAGGCAGAGAAACCACGAGCTTAAAAAGGCGTGGTCGCGGCCGAAGGCCTCCTTGGTGTAGGAATAGACGCCGCCGGTTATGGCCGTGCGCCCCATGAGATAGGAGAAATTGCGGCCTATTATCAGCATGATGACCATGCCGAGAAACATGGAGATCAGCGTTCCGGCCGGTCCTGCCACAGGCAGAAACGTATTTCCGGGCATGGCGAACACGCCCCAGCCGACCATGACGCCGAAGGCCATTGACCAGACGTCGATGGGGGAGAGATACCTGTCAAGACTTTTTGTCCTGTTTTGTTCGTCCATAGCGGCGGTTCATCCTTTTGGGAGGCGGTTTCATATCGAAAAATATAATATACTTATATTAACATATAATTCGCCCGCTATCAATGATAATTTATCAATAAATGGAAACGACCGGCGGCGGGGATTTTTGACGATGCAGAAGCGGCGATCCGCCGGGGCAGATTATCGGTCTGCTCCCGGCGGATCATGTATTATGTATCATTTTTTATTTCAGCCCGAGGCGCTTGCTCATGCGTATCGTTTCAACGAAAGCGCAGTATTTGTCGGCCATGCAGAGTATGGCGGCCTCCTTGCTTTTGGGGACCTTTTTGATGGACACCGGCCACATGTGGCTTCGTATCGCGTCCTGTGTCTTTTTGGGGATCTCAAAGCGCTCCACTGCGTTTTCGCACGCTATGTCCGAGTGATTGTGGCGGTGGGCTTTCCGGACCGTCCTGTCCGATTTCGTGTCGTGCCAGTCGTATAAATAAAAGTCATGCAGCAGAGCCGCTTCCACAAGGGTCTTCTCGTCGGCGTTGAGATGCAGCTTCTCGTTGGCCAGAAAGCTTATCCACGCCACGTTTTCGCTGTGCCCCAGCGTGCTGGTGTTTCCGTGCTGCACGAACCGCTCCATGGATTCCACATCGGGAATATTTCTGTATTCCCCTATCATCTCGTGAAAACGCTCTTTTCTGGCGTTTTTCAAAGCCTTCGCCCTTTTTGTCCGGCGGGTGTTTTCACGGGAAAACACATGATAAACGGCGTTGGTCATATTTGTCTGGAACAAAAGCATCCGCCCCGGTTCATTTCGATTTGCCGCGGTCGTTTCACCCCGCGTACAGGGGCATCATAACACGACTTTTTGAACAAACTGTGTACTAAGGCATATTTCCAGAACTTTTTTTCACATTATCTGATTTATCAAATCGCAAAATAATTATTCAAAATATATGGACATTGAACACAAATATGGTATTATATAGCTAATTAAAGAAAGGAGTGTTGTTCCATGCAGTTTCCCAATGCGCTTCAAGGCGTAAAGAAGATTTACAAGGCTGAGATACTGTCGCTGATTGCCGCCGCCTGCATTATAATCGCGGGCCTGCTGGCCATCGTGGCCGCCGCCGGCGAATCGTTCGGCGTCGTAGTCATCGCGGGTATCTTCGGCGTGGCCTCCGCTGTTCTCCTCATCATCGCGTTTATCATGAACATAGTGGGAGTCAAGCGCGCCTCTCTGGATGAGCCGGCCTTCAAGACCGCGTTTTACGTGCTGATAATCGGCATAATCGCCGGCATCGTGATGGGCGCTTTTCAGTCCAACAGCTTTATCAGCGGTCTCGGCAACACCGTCAGCAAGATCATGGAGTTCCTGGCCAGCTACTACATCTGCACCGGCATCATAAATCTTGCAGACAAGCTCAACGACACAGTCGTCAGCGAAAAGGGCAAGAAGATCCGCAATCTGCTGATAATCGTCTGGCTCCTCTCCGCCGTTGTGGGTCTTATTTCCGGCATCGTCAGCAACGGAAGCGCCGGCTCCGTTATCGGCGGCATCCTCGCCATCGTGGCGGGCATTATCTCCATCGTTGCTTACATCATGTACCTGGGCCTTCTGAGCAAGGCCAAGAAAATGCTGGAGCAGTAATAACTGAAACTATTCAGCAATTTTGCCCCGTACCGGTTTTGGTACGGGGCAAATCTTTTTATGAGGTCATTTCACTACCGTGCATGTCTCCGCGCCGTAGTATAAAAGCCTTTGTATCCCGGCCTCGTCTATCTCCTCGCCGCACATCACCGTGGGAACGGCGGGGGGACATTTTACCGTCAAGTCGGCCATGACCCTGCCGAGACACTTGCGCGTGGGCAGCGTCTCCTTTTCGGCAAAGCAGGCCTCGTGCACGGACAGTATCCGGCGGGGCGGGGAAAAGGGCGGCGGGGAGAGGGTAATAGGCTTTCTTTTCGGTATTTCCGAAAGCGCCCTTGAAAGCAGCGGCAGGTCGTCTTCGTTTTCCGGCGTCAGCATAAGCGTCAGGTGCTCTGAGTCGTGGTACTCGCAGAATATGTTCCGCTTTATAAGCGCTTCCGCCAGACCGTCGCCGGTATAGCCGCAGGAAGGGGCGTTCACGGTGATTTTCAGCGGCTCTGAGCCTGTTAGACCAAAGCCGGCTTCCGTGAGCCGGGATTTTAATTCTTCGACCCTGGGCAGAAATGACGCCAGACGCTGCCGGTGGTTTTCAAGGTAGGCATTGCAGGCGTCAAGAGACTGCAAAATGAGATATGAAGGGCTGGTGGTGCCGAAGAGATTCATGGCCTCTCTGGCGTCGCCTGCGTATTTTTCGGCCCCGGGGCCGAGGAAGAGATACGCCCCGCCGGTCAGGACCGGCAGCGTCTTGTGGGCCGAGGCACAGCACATGTCCGCCCCCAAATCGATGGGGTGGCGGGAGGGGGTCAGAAATCTGAGATAGGCCCCGTGGGCCCCGTCAACCAAAAGGGGCACGCCGTGATTTCTGCATACGGCGGAAATGCCCTTTATATCCGCCTCGTTTCCCAGATAGTCGGGGCTTGTGAGATAGACGGCGCAGGGCTTTTTTTCGGCGCCGTTTATCGCTCTCTCCACGTCCCCCGGCGAAACGGAGCAGCACTCCCGGGCCTCGTCCTGCCGGGGGTTCAGCCACGAGATATCAAAATCCAAAAGTGCCGCCGCCGTAATAAAGGCGGTGTGGACGTTTCTCGCCGCTAAAACCAGGGGCCGCCCTCCGCCGGAATGGCCGGCAGCAAGGCGCATCATGGCCCTGATGCAGAGGGAGGAGCCCTCGGTAGAGTAAAATGTCCGGCAGCCGAATAGTGTACCGGCGGTTTTCTCGCTCTCGGCTATTATGCCGGAGGGAGAGACAAGAGCGTCGGCCCCGTCTATTTCCGTGATGTCCAGCTTTTCGCAGCCTAAATGTGCCCGGCCCTTGTGCCCCGGCATGTGAAAGCGGACGGGGTTTTTATCGGCGTATTCCCGGACAAAATCGCAGACAGGGGTCTTAACAGTCATCGCCCAGCTCCTGTGCCGCAGCCAGCATTATGGCGCACTCCATCCTCTTGCGGAAGAGCTCGCAGCCGTATTTGT
>JAFYCQ010000056.1 GCA_017539635.1 Oscillospiraceae bacterium | reverse complement strand
CAGACGGGGCAGACGTGGGTGTTGGGCTCGCCGCCGAAGGCCGTGGAGCAGGGGCAGAATATTTTGGTGTCGGTGGAGAGCTCCACGTGGGTCTCAAGTCCGATGACCATTTCATACTGACGCATCAAAGCTTCTCCACCCCCATTTTAGTGTCGGCGATATACTTCTCCTCTGTCGCCCTTTCAAAGGCGTCCGAGAGGGTGAGGATCGTTTTTTCGTCAAATTTCCGCCCGATGAGCTGCAGGCCCACCGACAGCCCGTCCTCGTCAAACCCGCAGGGGGTGGAGACGGCGGGAAGCCCGGCGATGTTCACCGGGACGGTGCAGATATCCGTCATGTAGGTCTCGATGGGAGACAGCCCCGCCCCGATTTTTATGGCCGTCATGGGGACGGTGGGGGTCAGAAGGGCGTCGCACTTGTCGAAGACCCGGGCAAAGTCCGCCGCGATCTCCCGGCGGATGCGCTCGGCGCTCTTGTAATAGGCGTCGAAGTAGCCGGAGGACAGGACGTAGGTGCCTAAAAGGATCCTGCGCCGCACCTCCTCGCCGAAGCCCTCGGTCCTGGTCTTGCAGATCATCTCGTCCAGGGTGGTGAAATCCTCGGCGCAGTGGCCGTAGCGTATGCCGTCGTAGCGCCCTAAGTTTGAGGACGCCTCGGCGCAGGCTAAGATGTAATAGGTGGGCAGGCTGTATTTCAGCATGGGGAAGGAGACGTCAATGAGCTCCGCGCCCATTTCCCTGTACTTTTCCGCCGCCGCCAGCACCGGTTTTTTGATGCTGTCGGGGATGTTCTCGAAATACTCCGGGGCAAGGCCTATTTTCATGCCCGTGACCTCCCCGCCCAGGCAGTCGGACACCTTGGGAAGGCCCCGGCTGGTCATGTCCATGGGGTCTTTTTCCGATATGGCGTCCAGCACCAAAGCCGCGTCTCGGGAGGAGGCGGCGAGGGGCCCGATCTGGTCAAGAGACGAGGCAAAGGCGATAAGTCCCCGGCGGGAAACGGCGCCGTAGGTGGGCTTTAAGCCCACTATTCCGCAGAAGGCCGCCGGCTCTCTTATGCTGCCGCCGGTATCGGAGCCGATGCCGAAAACGGCAGCGCCGCCGGCCACGGCCGCCGCCGAGCCGCCGGAGGAGCCTCCGGGTACGCGGCTCAGATCTCTGGGGTTTTTCGCGCCGCCGAAATATGAGTGCTCACAGGTGGAGCCCATGGCAAATTCGTCCATGTTACCCTTGCCTATCATTACGGCCCCGGCGTTTTTTAGGGCCGTCCAGGTGTGGGCGTCATAGACGGGCTCGTAGTTTTCCAGCATGCGGGAGGCGCAGGTGGTCTTTATCCCGTTTGTGGAGACGTTGTCCTTTAAGACAAAGGGCACGCCGGCAAGAGGGGAGAGCTTTTCTCCCCCGGCTATCTTACTGTCCACCTGGGAAGCGGCCCGAAGCGCCTCTTCCGGGGTGAGGGTTATATATGCGTTTATGTCCCGGTTGACCTTTTCGGCCTCCGTCAGGTATTTTTCAGTCAGCTCCCGGCAGCTTATTTCCTTATTTTGCAGGGCGGAGGAGACATCGGTTATTTTTATCATTCTTCTGTCGTCAGCCCCTTTCCTCTGGCAAGGAAGAAGTTTTCCGAGCGCTCGTGGGCGTTTTTAAGCACATCGCCTGGGGAGAGGGAGGGCTCCGGAACGTCGGCCCTCAATGGCGAGGGCTCCCGCTCCCGGCCGCCGTCGCCGGTAATGCCGGCCTTGGACACCTGGTCTGCAAACTCCACCATGTCGGAAATGTCCGAAAGGAGCTTGTCTGTGTCCTCTCCCTCCAGAGAGAGCTTGGCAAGCGCCGCTATTTTAACAAGTTCGTCGTAAGAAACCATACAGCACTTCCTTATTTAAGGGCATCCTCCAGCAAAGAGCGGATGACGGCGGGGTCGCCGTTGCCGCGAAGCTCTTTCATAACCAGGCCGAAAAGGGCCTGTATCGCCTTGGTCTTGCCGGCCTTGTAGTCGGCAACTATCTTTTCGTTGGAGGAAACGACCTTTGTTACCACGTCCTTTATGGCCCCCTCGTCGCTCTGGGCGGCAAGGTTGTTTTCGGCAACAAAGGCTTTCGGGTCAACGTCCTTTTCCCACAGGGCGGCCAGAACTCTTCT
>JAFYCQ010000055.1 GCA_017539635.1 Oscillospiraceae bacterium | reverse complement strand
CCCGAAATAAGCAGTATCTCCATTTGTCTATCCTTTGTTACCTGATTATCTTTACCTCCGGCTCAAGGGCAATGCCGCTTTCCCGGAGTACCGTCTCCCGTATGTGCTCCATGAGCATGATAACGTCCCGGCACGTGGCCCCGCCGATGTTCACAACGAAGCCCGCGTGCTTTTCCGACACCTGTGCGCCCCCAACGGTATATCCCTTCAGCCCCGCCTGGTCTATCAAAGCGGCGGCAAAGCCCCCCACGGGCCTCTTGAAGGTGCTGCCGGCGGAGGGGAGATTGAGAGGCTGGCTTGCCCTGCGCTTTTCCGCCAGCTCCTCAATCCTGCCCCGTATCTCCTCCTGATCTCCTGGGACAAGCTTCAGTCTGGCCGAGAGGGCTGTGAACTTCCCCTCGGTGAAAACGCTGCGGCGGTAGCTCATGAGGCAGTCGCCAAGGCTCAGTTCGACTTCATTTCCCGCCTCGTCCGCCGCCGAAACAGAGAGCAGAACGTCCTTAAGCTCCCCGCCGTAAGCTCCCGCGTTCATGGAGAGGCCTCCGCCCAGAGAGCCGGGTATGCCCTGGGCAAACTCAAAGCCCGCAAGGGAATTGCTCAGTGAGAAGGCGGCGATCTTCGACAAAAGCGCGCCGCACTCCGCCTCAATTATGCCGTCATCTGTGAGCCTCATGGCGGAAAGGCCGTCGCAGGTCTTGATGACCGCCATGTCCAACGGGTCGTCCGACACCAGAAGGTCGGTGCCGTTTCCCATTACAAGTCTCCGCACTTCTCCGCCGGAGGTGATATTGAGGGCGTATTTCAGCTCCTCTGAACATTTGGGCAGCAGCATGAGCTTTACCGGTCCGCCGATGCGGAAGGAGGTGTGGCGGGACATGGGCTCGTCTTCCCTCACCTCCCCGTCCGGGAAGCGTGTCAGATACAGCTTTTTAATATTCTCAAAAGATGTCATGGCCGGTCCCCTTCAAGACTGTCAAAATATTTGTTTATGCGGTCGGTAAACTCCATGGCGGAAAACCGGCCCATCTTTTTCTGTCTGTTGTTCATGGCGGCGATCTCCAGTATGACCGCCACGTTGCGCCCCGGCCTAATTGGGACGGTGAGGAAGGGCACGTTTATGCCCAGTATCTCCGTCGTCTGCTCGTCGGCGCCCAGGCGGTCGTAGTAGGTGTTCTCGCTCCACTCCTCCAGCTTTACCACCATGTCGATGGTGCTCTCGTCCTTTATGGCGCCGCTGCCGAAGGTGCTCATGACGTTTATAACGCCCACGCCCCGCAGCTCCATGTAGTGCCTTATTAGCTCCGGCGCCGTGCCCACCAGCCTGCGGCCCAGGACGCGCTTTATCTCCACCGCGTCGTCGGCTATGAGCAGGTGGCCTCTTTTAATGAGCTCCAATGCCGCCTCGCTTTTGCCAACGCCGCTCTCGCCGATTATCAGTACGCCCTCGCCGTATATCTCCACGAAAACCCCGGGCTGGGTCGTTCTTTTTGCCAGCCTGTCGCTCAAAAAGCCGGTGAGGGACGCCATGACCTCGGACGTATTCGTGTCGGTGCCGAAAACGGGGACTCCGTATTCATTCGCCAGGCGCATGCCGTTTTCCCCCATTTTCTGGCCGTGGCACATTATTATGGCGGGAATGTTCATCTCAATAAGCGTTCTCATCCTGGCGACCCGGTCGGGCACCTCCAGAGAGTGAAGATAAGAGGACTCCGCCTTGCCTATGAGCTGGATCCTGGTATTGTCAAAGCAGTCGTAATAGCCGGTGAGCTGCAGTCCGGGGCGGTTCAGGCTGGCGCTTTTTATCCGCACCTTGTCGTAGTTTTCCGGCTTTACCACTATTTCATAATTGAAGCTCTCGGCTATCTCATCGAGGCCGACGCTGTATTCAGCCATATATAAACCTCATTTACAGTGTATTTCATTTAAATATTATATTATACAAAACCCGCCTGTTTTTCAAGGGCTTTGGTCCTCTTTAGGATTTTATTCAAAATTTCGAAAATTTTTCTTGCAATTTGCGCGCAATTCTGCTAAGATATAATTCGCTGTTCAAAGGTTTTGGCAGCAGCAGTATTCTTAGAGGAGGTGCAGCTCATGGCCAAGTGTCAGTTTTGCGATAAGGATGTCGCTTTCGGAATCAAGGTAAGCCACTCCCACAGACGCAGCAACCGCACGTGGAAGCCCAACGTCAAGTGCGTCAAGGCAGTGGTAAATGGTACCCCCTGCCACGTCTACGCCTGCACGCGGTGCCTCCGCAGCGGCAAGGTCGTCCGCGCCGTCTAAGTTGGCAATCAAGCCCCGTGCTTAAAAGGCACGGGTGCTTTTTTATTTAGGCCGCGGTGACGGGTAAGTTTTTTCGTCAAATTTCAAAATATTGTTTGACAACTAAAGACTTATGAATTATACTATTTTAGCAACTGAGGCAGGTGTGCTATGAAGCTTGATCTCCGTGAAATAGTCGGCGTGCCCGGAGGCTCTGTCGATTTCGACTATGAGCCCGACCTGACCGACTGCTCCCTTGACGGCGCCTATGAGGTGCTGCCCGGGGCCAAAGCGACCGGCTTCGTAAAAATTCCGCCGGGGCTCTTACCCTTCAGGGGGTGCTGAGCGGGGATGTCCGCTGCTTCTGTGCCCGGTGCCTTAAGGAATTTCCGAAGCACATCGAGCTGGACGTGAACGCTCCCCTGGCCGACAGCCTTCAGGATGAGGACAATCCCGATATTTTCCTCCTGGAGGGCGACGCAGTGGACTTGGACGAGGTTTTCAGAACTGCTTTCACGTTCCACATGCCCCAGCGACTGCTCTGTTTTGAGGACTGCAAGGGTCTTTGTGACAGATGCGGCAAAAATCTGAACGACGGGCCGTGCGATTGTACGGCTGAAGCAGACCCCAGGCTGGCTGTCTTAAGACAGCTTCTGGAAAAATAATGGCAGGAGGTGTCATAAATGGCGGTCCCGACTGGGAAAGTATCAAAAGCAAGACGTGACAAGAGGCGCAGCAACGTTTGGAAGCTCAGCGTCCCCGGCGTCGTAAAGTGCTCCAACTGCGGCGCTCTGCGTATGCCTCACAGGGTTTGCCCCGAATGCGGCATGTACAACGGCCGAGTCGTTGTAGCGGCAGAAGAAGAGAAATAAAATCTCACAGCGCGTTTTGTAGAGGGAGGATGTTTTCTCCCTCTATTGCTGTTTTATTGGGTGGTGAGAAGGTTTGGAGTCAGTCATTACCGAAATAGACCGGGGCTCTCCGGCGGACAGGACAGCTATACGTCCGGGCGACGCTCTGCTGTCCATAAACGGGCATAAGATCTTAGATGTTCTGGATTACAAATACTACTCCTATGACCGGATCCTCACCGTTTCTCTCCGCTCCCCCGACGGAAAGGAAAAAAGCGTCAAAATCAAAAAGCGGGAGGGCGAGATACTGGGGCTCAATTTTGAGACCTATCTCATGGACGAGCCCTGCGCCTGCGCCAACTCCTGCCTTTTCTGCTTCGTGGATCAGCTTCCCCGGGGCATGAGAAAGACGCTGTACTTCAAAGACGACGACGCCCGGCTCTCCTTTCTTACGGGGAACTATATCACTCTCACAAATCTCTCGGAACGGGAGATACAGCGGATATGCGACCTGCGCATAAGCCCCATAAACATCTCCGTCCACGCCACGAATCCCCAGCTGCGGATAGAGCTGCTGCAAAATCCCAGAGGCGACGAGTGCCTGGACATAATGCGCCGCTTTCAGAAGGCGGGCATAACAATGGACTGCCAGATAGTCTGCTGCCCCGGCATAAACGACGGCAGGGAGCTTACACGCTCCATGTCTGACCTTTCCGAAATGTTCCCGGCGGTGAGAAGCGTTTCCATAGTCCCCGTGGGCCTCACAAAGCACCGGGGCGGGCTTCCCCGCCTCACGCCTTTTTCCCCAGAGGGGGCATCCGAAACCGTCTCCCTGGTTGAGGATTTTGCCGAAAAGTGCCTTAATAAGCTGGGCTCCCGCATATTTTTCTGCGCCGACGAGCTGTACCTGAAGGCGGGAAAAGACATACCGCCGGACGAGTATTATGAGGACTACTCCCAGCTTGAAAACGGCGTGGGCATGCTGAGGCTTTTCGAGACGGAGTTCATGGGGGCTTTACGAGCCTGCGGGGAGGGTTATGTCTCCTCCGGCTCCCCCTTTTCCGTGGCCACCGGAGTTTCCGCCGCGCCCTTTATTTCCCGGCTCATAGAAAAAGCGGCGGGGAGCATAGAAAATGTCAGGGGCCAGGCTTTCGCCGTCCTCAACGACTTTTTCGGCCACACCATAAACGTGGCCGGCCTTGTGACCGGCCGGGACCTCATATCCCAGATGAAGGGCAGGGCCCTGGGCTCCCGCCTGCTTATACCTCAGACCATGCTGCGCCACGGCGAGGGTGTTTTCCTGGACGACGTGACGCTTGCGGACGTGGAAAACGCCTTAGGCGTCCCGGTGACGCCTGTTATTCAGGACGGCGGGGCGTTTCTGGACGCCATTCTGGAAGAATAAACTTTACTGCGCTGCCGGTGCCCGGCAGACAAAACCGCAGTTTTTAATCAGTGGAGGGCTGTTTCATGTCAAAACCTCTCGTAGCAATAGTGGGCCGGCCGAACGTCGGCAAGTCGCTGCTGTTCAACCGTCTGGCGGGACAGCGCATAT
>JAFYCQ010000054.1 GCA_017539635.1 Oscillospiraceae bacterium | reverse complement strand
GCGGCTGCCGGTGCGCTGACGGTGCCCCTGGGGACTGTCTGTGTGACCGCCGCGGGGCTGGAGTTTGAGACGACTGAGGAGGGGACCATATCCCAGGGCGGCACGGAGTGCACTGTCGCCGCCCGGTGTCTTACTCCGGGAAAGATCGGCAACGCTCCGGCGGGGATGGTCTCATATATGACCGTGGCCCCCGTGGGAGTGGCGAGTTGTCGGAACGAAGCGGCCTTCACAGGCGGAGCCGACGCGGAGAGTGACGAGGATTTGAGAAAGCGTGTTACCTCCAGCTTCCGAAGATTGCCCAACGGGGCGAACGCCGCCTATTACGAGCAGGCGGCGCTGTCGGTAGAGGGGGTAAGAGCTGCCGCCGTGACGCCCAGAGCAAACGGCAGGGGCACGGTCAAGGTCACCGTTGCGTCGGAATCCGGCGTGCCCTCCGCCGCCCTTTTGAGCGCGGTTGAGGATACGATCAATGAGATGAGGGAGATATGCGTCGATCTCACCGTGGCAGCGCCCTCGGCCGTTACCGTGAACGTGGCGGCAAAGGTCGATGCGGAGGAAGGGTACGACGGTGCGACCGTTAGAAATGATGTGGCCGCAGCCGTCACGGCGTTTTTTGACGGGGGCCTGCTGGGAAAAAGCGTGACCAGGGCCATGCTGGGCAGCATTATTTACGGCGTGGAGGGCGTTAAGACTTACACCCTGACGTCGCCTGCGTCAGACGTTTCCGCCTCTGAAACCGCGCTGCCGGTGCTGGGGACTCTGTCTGTGACAGCCTGGAGCTGACTGCTATGGGATATACGGATAAGCTTATAAGGCTGCTGAAGCCTTTGGGGATATATGACCTTAGAAACGGCGCCGGGGCGGCGGAACTGCGGGCCCTGGGCGGCGCGCTGGACGGCGTGGGAGACATCACCGGCGAGACGGCGAGAGAGTGCGTCGTCAGTACGGCGGAGAGCTGGGGGCTTTCCCGATACGAGGAGCTTTTTCCACAAATCCCGGCCTGGTCCGATACGGAGACCCGGCGAAGGGCTATAGCCTCCCTTTTGACGCTGAACGACGCATCCTTCACACTTGCCGGTGTGAACGCCGCCATTTCAGGCTGCGGCATAACGGCTCACGCAGACGAGGCCTCCGCGCCGGAGACGGTGGTCGTCACATTCCCCGGTACCCGGGGAGAGCCGGAGGAATATGACAGGATAAAGAGCATTATCGGAAGCATAGTGCCGTGTCACCTGGATATAGTTTACAGCCTTGCTTTCGCCACATGGGGAGAGATAGATGCGCTGGAACTCACATGGGCGCAGGTGGACGGAATGACATGGAAGAATTTTGAAAAACTGGGGTGATGCGGTCTGTCTCTTGAAAAGATGATAAGCACGGCGCTTTCCCAGGTGGGTTATCTGGAAAAGGCCTCGAACAGCCAGCTTGAAGAAAAAACGGAAAACGCCGGCAAGGCCAACTACACAAAATACGGCGCCTGGTACGGAATAAACCCCGGGGCCTGGTGCGCCATGTTCATTTCCTGGTGCGCCGAGAGTTCGGGAAACGGTGACGCACTGCCGAAGCACGCCTCATGCTCCGCCGGAATCACTGCCTTTAAGAGGTTGGGGAGATGGTTTGACAGACGGGGATTCGAGCCTCGGGCCGGCGACATCATATACTTCTGCGATAAAAACGGAAGCCCCCAGCATGTGGGGCTCGTCACCGGCGTAACGAAGACTCAGGTCATGACGGTGGAGGGCAACACCTCCGGCGGCTCAGCGGTGGTTGCCAACGGCGGGGCCGTGGCAGAGAAGAGCTATTCCCGGGATTATGCCCGAATACTCGGCTACGGGCGGCCGGATTACAGGGAGGAAAGCGTGAAATACGAGGATTTTCTTACATTCATGAAGCGATACGAGACTGAAAAGGCGGTGGAAAAGCCCTCCGACTGGTCGTCGGACGCCCGGGCCTGGGCGGAAAAGGAGGGAGTTATACGGGGAGACGGGAACGGCATGAGATACAAGTGCCCCCTCACCCGGGAGGAGTACGTCGTCATGGAGTACAGAAGGAGAGGGGAGAGAGCGTGAAAAGGTTTTTAAGCAGGAAATTCATTACCGCCGCGGCGGGCATCGCAGCGGGACTTTTCATAATGCTGGGAGTGGATGAGAACACCGTGTCCACCGTGGCGGGGGCGGTCATATCCGCCGCCAGCCTCATTACCTATATCGTGACCGAGGGCAGAATCGACGCCGCCGGCGTCTCCGGAAAAGCGGACGGGGACAGGGATGAGAGCTGAAATAATCTCCGGCCTGGCCCTTATAGCCGTGGCCGTCATAGAGGCACTGGCAACCATTGAGCGCAGGGGCATAAAGAAAAGCCGCGCCCGGACCGAGAGGCGGGAGGCGGAGAGAGCAAGGGAAAACCACCTGGCTATGCGGATGATGGACGCAAATCTCGACCTGTCCATAGCCACGGCCACGGCCGTGGAGGAGGGCAAACACGACGGAGAGCTCAAATGCGCCAGGGAAAAGGCCAAAAAGACCCAGGAGGAATATCAGAATTTCGTCCTGGAGGTAGCCGCCAGACAGGTGGCAAAGGTATAATAAAAGGGCAGCTGGGAGGCTGCCCTTTTATTCAATATTCAAATTTCCGATGCGAAATTTCGCAGCCCGTCCAGATCCAGCACCGTTATGGAGCCGTACTTTGTGGCAAGCCACCCGGCGGCACGGAAACGGGTCAGAGCCTGATTCACGCTCCAGCGGGATATGCCCAGTATTTTGCCGATAAAGTCCTGGGTCTGCTCAATGGAGAAAACGCCGTTATCCTCGATGCATTGTCTCCGGTCTATGCGGTGGACGATGTAGCGGGCCACCTTGGCGTCGGCGTCCAGCACCGAGTCCTCCAGCATCTGGTCGAAGAGGGAGTTGACGTCCTCGGCCAGCTCCGATGCCAGGAACTGAGACATGTCCGGGTGGTTGTCCAGCAGGGAGCGGTAGGTGCCCCAGCTGATCTGCACCACCTCGCTGGGCTTGGCGGCGATGGCGTTTGAGCGGCGCTGGCATCGGCAGCAGAAGCTGGCCGCCCCGAAGGTGCGCCCCGGCCACGTGGTCATGACAGTCCTTTCGTGGCCGTCGTTCGTCTTGGCGACGGTAAGGGACAGGCCGCTTTTCAGGAAAAAGAAGCTGTCCGCGATATCGCCTATTCGGAAAATGACCTCTCCGCTGTCGTATTTTCTGGAGCGCAGGCCCGAGAGCACGCGCTTTATCTCCTCGTACATTATTTATATCCTTTCGGGGACGTTTTTTGACATTATACAACTTTTGAAGCCGCAAGTCAAAGCATATAAATCCGTTGACGGGAGACATTCCTGGTGATATTATCAAACAAATCGTTTTCGGGAGATTTTGCTTATGACGCTCGCTGAGCTTTTTATACTGGCCGTCGGGCTTTCCATGGACGCCTTCGCCGTGGCCGTCTGCAAGGGACTGGCGATGGAAAAGCTGACTTTGGGCAGAACCTGCGTCGTGGGAGCGTGGTTCGGAGGCTTTCAGGCGCTCATGCCTCTTATCGGCTGGCTTTTGGGCAGCGCCTTCAGCCGGTACATTACCGCCTTCGATCACTGGATAGCCTTCGGCCTTCTGGCTCTCATCGGCGCGGGGATGATCCGCGAGGCGGCAAAGGGGGAAAACAGCGAGGCCGACAGCTCGCTGAAGGTCAGGACCATGTTTCTTCTGGCCGTCGCCACCAGCATAGACGCCCTGGCGGTGGGGGTGACCTTCGCTTTTCTGAATGTCGCCATAATCCCGGCCATTTGCTTCATCGGCGTGGTGACCTTCATATTATCGGCTCTCGGCGTGAAGATCGGCAACGTATTCGGAGCGAAATACAAGGCCAAGTCGGAGGCCGCCGGGGGAGTTATACTGATACTTTTGGGGCTTAAAATACTGCTGGAGCATTTGGGGATAATTAGTTTTTAATTAGGGAGAGCACGCGGTAAAGTGCTCTCCCGAAATTATTTAAAAATTCTTGCATTTATTTATCGAATACTGTAAAATTATACCAAGGAAACATAAAAGCGGCAGGATATGACGGGTGGCACCCCGTCATACCCCTATGCTGAGTGATTAGGCCACTCAACACAACAGTCTTTTTGACTGCACCGTACGTCCATTATAACTGTGCAAAAACTTCTTTGCAAGTATTTTGCCGTTTCTTGGGCTTTATTGTGTTACGCTCTGATTATTTCAGGCGGTGTTGAGTTTAACGCTCAACACCGCTTTTATGTTTCCGGGGTAAAAATACTCCGGAAACTATAGAAAGGAGTTAAAAATGGATTCTAAAGAAATATATGATAAAAGCTATTCCTTTTTGGTTAAAGAAGCTTCCATTTATAACATTACAAAAGAAATGATCGACGATTTTATTACTAAACCGGATTTTGAGAAATGTAACGGTGTAAATCCTGCCTTCGAACTGCTGCTCTTCATTTTGCAAGATTACAGCATGAATTCTAAAGTGATTCAGTTTAAGAGTCGAAAAAATACAATAATCAGCTCTTTATTAAATGATAATAAGATCGACTTGGAATATATAGCTTCACTACCTCCCGAAGAACTGTTTTCCAAATTCAATAATGAATT
>JAFYCQ010000053.1 GCA_017539635.1 Oscillospiraceae bacterium | reverse complement strand
GGCGTCACTTCTGCCAGAACGACGCGCCCCTGTTCGTCACGCCCGAGCAGATCAAGGACGAGGTCGCCAGCGTGGTGGACCTGATCTTCTCCACCTACAAGGATTTCGGCATCACCGATTACCGCTGCGTCCTCAGCCTCCGGGACCCCGAGGACAAGGTCAAGTACCACCAGGACGACGAGATGTGGAACACGGCGGAGTCGGCTCTCCGGGAAGTGCTCATTGAGCTGGGCATAAACTTCACCGAGGAAATAGGCGAGGCCGCCTTCTACGGCCCGAAGCTGGACGTTAACGTCATACCCGCCGTGGGCGCTGAATACACCCTCTCCACCTGCCAGCTGGATTTCTGCCTGCCGGCAAAGTTCGACCTCAAATATGTGGACACCGACGGCGTTGAAAAGACCCCCGTGGTCATCCACAGAGCCATCCTCGGCTCATTGGACCGCTTTATGGCCTACCTCATTGAGGAGACCATGGGCGCATTCCCGCTGTGGCTTGCCCCGGTGCAGGTTAAGATACTCCCCGTCACCGACAGGGCCAACGGCTACGGAAACGAGATAGCGGCAAAGCTGGAGGACGCCGGCTTCCGGGTCGAAGTTGACGAGCGCAACGAGAAGATAGGCAAGAAGATAAGGGAAGCCCAGCTCATGAAGGTGCCATACATGCTGGTAATAGGCGACAAGGACATGGAAAACGCCACCGTGACGCCCCGCCACCGCTCAAAGGGAGATTTGGGCGCCATGAGCCTGCCGGATTTTGCCGCCATGATCGAAAAAGAGCGGGAAGACCGGGTCATCGATTGAGGTGTTGACTTTTAGGAAAAATGCCGGGTATCATTGAAGCCTTCGGAGGCTATATAGAAAAGCATGCAGTCAGGTCACCGGACCGGTGCCGGCGGCTCCTTTTAGCCGCCTACCGGGCAAACGGGCTGAGCATACGCCTTTTCCCGGAGAAAAGACTGTCCTCTGCCAGACGCTTCGGAGTGAATTACATCAACGACGCCGTGGTGCGGATGCTTGCCCATCCGGAAAAGTCCGCCCTTGTGAACGTGTTCATGCCCTGCGAGCTTCTGCAGGCCATGGACATTACGCCCATGTGCGCGGAAATGTACTCCTCCTATATAAACGGGACGCGGTGCGAGGGCGTTTTCGCCGATGCGGCGGAAAATGAGGGCATAGCCGAAACCTTCTGCTCGTATCACAAGGTCCTGGTCGGCAGCGCCTATTCCGGAGTGCTCCCGGCCCCTTCCGTGGCGGTTAACTGCTCCCTCGTCTGCGACGCCAACAGCCTGACCTTCAGGGAACTGGCAAGGTACTACGGCATACCGCATTTTTACGTGGACGTGCCGAAGAGCCGGGATGAGGAAAGTATAGGATACGTTGCCGGGCAGCTGCGGGAAATGCGCGTTTTCCTTGAGGAAGCGACGGGAAAACGCCTCGACGACGCGCGTTTGCGTGAGGCGGTGGCCCGCTCGGGAAGGACGACGGCCCTGCTGAAGGAATGTCTGCGGGAAAAGGGCAGCCACTGTTTGCCCTCCAGCGTTGTTTCCGAGCTTAACGAGATTTACATGACCCACAACGCCTTGGGGACAAGGGAGGCGGAGATCTACGCCTCCCGGCTTCTTTGTGAGCTCAAAGCGGCGCCGGAGTCCAGGGGCCTTAAGATACTGTGGCTGTATTCCATACCCATATGGCAGGAGCCGGTAAAAAGGCTTCTTAACTTCAATACACGCTGCCAGATAACCGCCTGCGATATGAATCTGGACTGCCTGTTGGAAATGGACCCGGAAAAGCCCTATGAGAGCATGGCGAAAAGGCTCGTATTAAGCGGCTTTAACGGCGGAAAAGAACGGGTAAGGGCGGCCGTTGAAAACGCCAAAACCCTGAACTGCGACGGCGTCGTATGCTTTTGCAGCTGGGGCTGCAAGCAGTCAATGGGAATATCGAGCGTCCTTAAAAACGCCCTCGAGGCCGAGGGATACCCCGTACTGGTCTTGAACGGCGACGCCTGCGACAGACGGAACGCCTCCGACGGGCAGGTCGCCACACGGCTGGAAGCGTTTTTTGAAATGCTGGAGAAGCGCCATGGCTGATACGTTATACTGCGTTTGCAAATATACGCCCGTGGAAATCCTGCGGGGCTTCGGGATCGGGGCTGTGCGCCTTGACCCCGCTCCGGAAAGCTTTTCCTGCGCCGAGGAGTGTGCCCACCCAAACCTCTGCGGCTTCGGCAAGGCCGTACTTGAAGAGGTGCTTTCCGGCGGCATAAAGCGGCTTTTATTAGTTGACTGCTGCGATGTGTGCCGCAGGCTCTTCGATATACTCGAGGAACGGGGGAGCATGGATTTCCTCTATCTCATGGAGCTGCCCCACAAAAACGGGGAGGCCGAGGTCCTCCGCCTTGAAAAAGGGATAGAAAGGCTTAAAGAGGCGCTTTCAAAGGAGGCCTCCTTCGAGGAGAAAGCCGCCCTGTGCGCCTGGCGGGAGAACAGCCGAGGGACCGATACGCCGGGAAAGCCTTATATAAGGCTCGCCGGTGCCCACGGCGGCAGCCTGCTTCGCGGCATTATAAGCGCCCGGGTATCACTTCCCGTTATAGACGAGACCTGCACCGGCGAGCGCGTTCTGACGCCGCCGCCGGAGGTATGGTCGGACG
>JAFYCQ010000052.1 GCA_017539635.1 Oscillospiraceae bacterium | reverse complement strand
CGGCTTTTAGCAGGCGCGGGCGTCTTGTTCATCCTCTCTATAAGCGCGGCGGCCTGCCGGACGTTCAGATCCTTTTCGATCATTACCCGGGCGGCGGCGAGCCTGTCTTCATCGTTTTTGAGCTCCAGAAGCGCCCTGCCCTGGCTCATTGAAAGCCTGCCGCTGGAAATCAATTCAAGTATGCTCTCCGGCAGGGATAGAAGCCGCACGGCGTTAGCAATCACCGGGCGGGATTTGCCCACGGCGGCGGCAGCCTGCTCCTGGGTCATGCCGTGCTCCGACATGAGCACGCGGTAGCCCTTGGCCTCCTCTATTGGATTTAGGTCTTCCCGCTGTAAATTCTCAACCAGAGCTAAAACCGAGGCCTTTTGGTCGTCTGCGTCTATTATGTAAACTGGAACCTCGTTTAAGCCCGCCATTCTCGCCGCGCGCCAGCGGCGTTCACCGGCGATTATCTGATAAAAGCCTCCGCCCAGCTCCCGGACGGTAAGGGGCTGCAGCAGCCCGTGCTCCCTTATGGATTCCGCAAGCTCTTCAAGGCGTTCCTCGTCGAAAACCTCCCGGGGCTGATCGGCTCTCGGCTCGATTTTCGCAATCGGCAGAGTTTTGCGCTCGCTGACCTCCTCCTTTTCAAAGGGCAGGTCGCCGAACAGCGCCTCAAGTCCCGCGCCAAGTCGTTTTTCCGCCATGATTACCCTCCGTTCCTTGAAATGACTTCCATGGCCAGCTCGTTATATGCTCTGGCGCCCCGGCACGAGCGGTCGTAGGCCATTATCGGCTTGCCGTGGCTGGGCGCCTCGGAAATTCGCACGGCTCTGGGGATGACAACCTTATACACCTTATCCCGGAAGAACTTTTTCACCGCTTCCGTGACCTGTATTGATAGGTTTGTCCTGTTGTCGTACATGGTCATTAGGACGCCCTCGATCTCCAGCTCCGGATTAAGGCGCTTTTTGATAAGCCTTACCGTGGTCATAAGATCGGAAAGCCCCTCCAGCGCGAAATACTCGCACTGCACCGGTATCAGCAGACTGTCGGCCGCGCAGAGAGAGTTCAGCGTCAGAAGCTCCAGAGATGGCGGGCAGTCGATTATTATGTAGTCATATTTGTCTTTTATCTTGCCCAGGGCATTTTTCAGCACATATTCCCGCTGCTTCACCGACACAAGCTCAACGGCAGCCCCGGAGAGCTGTGCGTTGGCGGGCAGCAGATCGCCATAGGGCGTACTCGTTATGCAGTCTTCAACGGCTCCTCCCGAGAGCACTTGATATGTGCCGTTGGATATTTTGTTTTTGGACACCCCCATGGACGTTGTGGAGTTGCCCTGCGGGTCGGTGTCGCACAGCAGGACTTTTTTGCCCGCCTGTTTCAGCCCGTAGCACAAATTCACGCTGGTGGTGGTTTTGCCCACGCCGCCCTTCTGGTTTGCAACTGCGATTATTTTTCCCATGTTGTTCCTCCGTCATTGCGCTTATGGAGTTTGACTGCATGCTATTATAGCAACACCGGAATGGAATTTCAATACATTTTTCAAATGTTTCACGTGAAACATCAAAAAACGCACCACAATGTTTCACGTGAAACAATCAGCTCACGAACATGTCGATGTCCGCCACGGTCAGACCGTCGTGAAGAGCAAGGTTGATGCCGTAGGCGATTAGCTTTGAAATATCCCCCGCCCGCACATCTATTTCCCTCGGCGTAACGATCATCCCCTGAGAGACCGAACGCAGCTTGCTTTCATCCGGCGGCGATATGCCCGCCAGTTCTGACAGCTCCGCGGCCACGGTGGCGGCATCTGTCACCGTGGGCACACCGACAGCTATGACCGGAACGCCCACGGTACTCTCATTTATAGCAGCCCGGCTGTTGCCCACGCCG
>JAFYCQ010000051.1 GCA_017539635.1 Oscillospiraceae bacterium | reverse complement strand
GGAAAGGAGCAGATCATGAAAAGAGACGAGCTGCCGCCCCTGCCTTATATAGAGCCTGGAAAATACCGCCATTTCAAGGGCGGGGAATACGAGCTGCTGTTTGTCGCCAGGGACTCGGAAACGGAAAAACCCGTCGTGGTTTACCGCGCCCTTTACGGAAAAGGGGAATGCTGGGTGCGTCCCGCCGAAATGTGGGAGGAAGAGGTCACCAGGGACGGCGTAACGGTGAAGCGATTCACTAAAATCTGACCGCCCGCGACAAAAGGCTTGTGCTTTCGCCCCGGCTTTGTTATCATATACCTGTAATCATCCGGGGCAGGCAAGCAAAAAATAGCCGTATAAAATATTGGAGAATCAGCTATGCCGGAAATACCGACGGCCGTTTTTGGCCTTATGAGCGACGCCGTTATCTGTGAAAGCGGCGGAAAAATAACCTATATGAATCCCGCTGCCTCCCGCTATCTGCCGAAGGTCTCCCCGGGCGACGGCCTGGAGGCCGTTTTCCCGCCGGAAAATACCGACGGGGAGGGAGAATACGCCTTTTCTTCGGAAGACGGGCTCAACGTATCCGTCTGCCCGACGGAGAACGGCCGCGTCTTCGTCTTTACCCTGCCGGACGACGGCGGGGAGGTAAAGGAGCTTTGCTCCCGGTTAGGCAGGGCGCTGCGGGAGTCGGCCTCGGTCTTTCAGATGACCTTCGGCCTCGTGTCCCCGCGGCTTGAGGAGCTGCGGGACCGTCAGCTTGAAACTTACGCCGCCATGGCGGAGCGCAGCTGCTATTCCGTACTCCGGGCCGCCATGAACATCTCCCGCCTGGGAGAGCTGGAGGCCGATGAAAAGCGCGGCGGAGAGAGGGTATTTGACCTGGTATCCCTCTGCGGGGATATACGGGACACCGTTTCCCGCCTCGCGGGGAAGAAGTCGGCCAAAATCGTTTTTGAGACCAAAGAATCCTCCGTGCCCGTTTCCGGGGATCCGCGGCTTATCGAGGAGGCCGTACTGAACCTCCTGTCCAACAGTCTGAAGTACACGCCGGAGGATGGGGAGATAGACATTTCCGTCTCCAAAAAGGGAGAGCGCGCCGTTATCCGCGTGGCGGACACCGGCCGGGGCATCCCGCCGGAGATAATGAACTCCGTCTTTACCCGCTATGGGGAGAAAACGCCTCTGGACGACCCCAAAACGGGGCTGGGCCTGGGTATCGCCGTGGTCCGGCAGATAGCCGTTGTACACGGCGGCAGCGTTATTGTCGGCAACTGGAAGGAGGGCGGAGCCTCCGTCTCCATACTGCTGCCGATTGCCCGGATGCCCGACCGCTTCCATAGCGGCGAGACGGCCTACGGCGGCATTCAGCCGATACTGACGGCCCTCTCCGAGGTGCTGCCCACGGAGTGCTACACGCCGAAATATCTGGATTAGACAGTAACTTTAATATTCAATTCGGCAAGCTGCTTGTCGGTAACCTCGCCCGGGGCGCCCATCATGACGTCCTGGGCGTTTTTGTTCATCGGGAAGGGGATTATCTCGCGGATGGACTCTTCCCCGGCCAAAAGCATGACCATGCGGTCCACGCCGGGGGCGATGCCCGCGTGGGGGGGAGCGCCGTAGCAGAAGGCGTTGTACATGGCGGGGAAGCGGGACTTAACGTCGTCCTCGCCTAAGCGAACAAGCTCAAAGGCCTTGACCATTATCTCCGGGTCGTGGTTTCGCACCGCGCCGGAGGAGAGCTCGACGCCGTTGCACACCAGGTCGTACTGGTCGGCGGTTATGGAGAGGGGATCTATTTCCCCTTTTTCTGCTTTTATAAGGGTATCGAGGCCGCCTTTTGGCATGGAGAAGGGGTTGTGGCAGAATTCCAGCTGCCCGCTTTCCTCCCCGATCTCGTACATGGGGAAGTCCACTATCCAGCAGAACTCATATTTCTCCTTGTCCATGTGGCCGGGGCACTCGGCGCCGAAGGTCTTGATGAAAACGCCGCTGGCCTTGACCGCCAGATCTCCCGCTGCCAGCACGACGAGGGTGTTGGGGGCGAGACCCAGTTTTTCCGCGGCCTTTTCCTTAGGCACGAATTTGGCTACGCCGCCGGCAATTTCTCCCTTTTCATCGGTCTTGAACCAGTAGCCCTTGGCGCCGGACTGCACCTCGCAGTCGGCCAGGAGCTTTTCTATCTGCTTGCGGGTGAGGGTGCAGTCTGTTATGGCGACAGCCTTGACAGGGCCTTTTTTGAAGGGCTCGAACTCCGTGCCCTCAAAAAGCTCGGTAACGTCCGAGGCGGTGAGGTCGATGCGGAGATCGGGCTTGTCGGAGCCGTAGGTCGCCAGACTTTCGAGGTAGGGTATCCGCCGGAACGGGGGCTTTGAGGCGGTGTTATACTTTCCGTATTTGGCGAAAATGGGAGGCAGCACATCCTCTAAAACGGCGAAGACGTCCTCCTGGGAGGCGAAGGCCATTTCCATATCCAGCTGATAAATTCGCCGGGGGAGCGGTCGCCGCGGGCGTCCTCGTCCCGGAAGCAGGGGGCTATCTGGAAATAGCGGTCGAAGCCCGCCGTCATCAATAGCTGCTTGAACTGC
>JAFYCQ010000050.1 GCA_017539635.1 Oscillospiraceae bacterium | reverse complement strand
CCTGTGTTTATGGTGTCAAGCGCGGCAAGGGGCAGCTCCAAAACGGGCTTTTGCAGAATGTCGCTCTTTTTCGACACCTGCACGGGCACTCCGTATTTTTCAAATACGCTCTCAGCGGTGCCGGAATAGGCCTGCCAGTCTCTGGCCGTAACGGCTATGTCCCTCCACCTGTTTCCGGCCCGGACGAATCTAATTGCCTCCGCCGCCGCCATGGCGCACTCCTCAAACTCATTCCCGGCGGAATACAGAGCGACAGTCCCACTCTCACCGTCAAAGGTCACTTTCTCGGGGTAAAGCAGGTTTTCGTCCAAAAAAACAAGCTCAGGAGCTTTTTTCCTCTCGCTGCGGGCAGAATACTCTACGTCGCACTGCTGCCGATTGTCCGATGCCATGCGGAGAAGCCGCTCCGCCGTTTTCCTGGGAAGGGCGTTTTCCGTTCTGTCGTCATTCAGGCTTTCACAGTTTAAAGAAACGGTGACGCTTGTGTTCTTTTTGAGAAGCTCACTTATGATTTTCAGCTCCTGAGCGGTAAAATCCGAAAAGCCGTCAAAATACACCGCCTGGTCATTACCTATGCTGCTCTCCCCGATTTTTTCCGCAGCCTCGTCCAGCCTGTCGTTTATGTCCCACATGTCCTCGGGAATAAAAGTGACGTAGGCCTCCATGATAACAGCCATGTCCCGCATTTTTAAGGAGAGGGGCGCGTCGTCCCGGGCGGCGTTATTGAGCGCCTCCGGAGTTACGGCGGCACGGCGCAGCTCGTCTGCTGTTGAGATAAGGCTTTGAAGCGTTTCCGCCTTGCCTGCGGTTTTGAGCGCCTTCAGGCTGCCTGAAACCTCGGAGACGGCCCGGCTCATAATGAGTATTCGCCCTCCCGGGTCCAGCGTCTTTACCGCCGCGCCGCCACGTTCCGACAGCACACGGGTGCACAGGCGGGAAAAGCTCAAAATCTCGGCGTGCAGGCAGATGCCGTCCCCGCAGACTGAGCACAAAAGCCGCTCAGCCTCATGGGAATACTGCTCCGGCACGACTATGACGCTTTTGAGGCCTTCTTCGGCCCTTTTGCCCACCTCTTCGACGATTTTAGTGGTCTTTCCCCCGCCGGAAGCGCCGAGAATCAGTCTGAGCATGCGTCCCCCTCCCCTCTTTTTTAATATAGTATCACAAACACCGTATAATTTGTATTTATTTTTTTGCAATGATGTGTTATAATACAAGATATACCAAAATAATCACGGAAAGGTATAATGAAATGCTTACTAAAAAGGCTAAATCGCTTATAGTAGTCGCGGTATTCGTCATTGTTGCGGTGATATTTGCCGTCAGCATGGCACGGGCAAAGCCGGAAGCTAAACCGGACGCCTCGTCTCCCGCGATCACCGGAACCCAGAGCTCTTCCTCGGGGTCGGTAAAGAACAGCGGAGATTCCGCCTCGTCAGAAAAAACCCCGGAAGCCTCCGCCGGCGAAACTTCGGCTGAGAGCCCGGCCGGCGAAACCGACCTTGCCCACAAGGACAAGCCCACTGCCTCCTTCGCCGCCCCCAGCACCGCCTCTGCCGAGTATGTCCCCTACGAGTTTGACAATCTGGTAGAGTACAATGGCGTTGTGGAGCACATCTTCTTCCACCCGATCATTGCCTATCCGGAACTGGCCTTTGACGGCGACGCCAAGGAAAAAGGCATTGACGACTGGATGGTGACCGTCAACGAGTACAACAAGATACTCCAGACACTATATGACAAGAATTACATTCTTATCAATATCAACGACATCTGGTCCGAGTACACCGACGACGCTGGCAACACCAGAATGAAGCGCAACACCCTCATGATCCCCGAGGGCAAAAGCCCATGGTCTTCTCCTACGACGACGTGAATTACTACGAGTACATGCTCGAAAACGGATTCACCTACAAGCTCGTCATAGGTGACGACGGAGATGTCTGGAGCTACGGTCTCGACCCCAAGGGCAACGAGGTCATATCCCAGGATCTTGACGCCATAACTATCCTGGACAAGTTCGTAAAGGAGCACCCGGACTTCTCCCTCAACGGAGCCAAGGGCTGTCTCTGCCTCACGGGCTATGAGGGCATTTTAGGCTACCGCACCAACACCGACGCCAACAACAAGACCGCCGCTTTTGAGGAAAACCGACAAAGAGAGCGGGAGGCGGTCAAGCCCGTCATCGAGCGGCTGAAGGAGACTGGCTGGTACTTCGGCAGCCACACCTGGGGCCATATAAATCTCTCAAAGCACGGACTTGAGAGCGTAAAAACCGACACGGAAAAGTGGCTTGACGAGGTCGGCTCCCTTATCGGAGAAACTACGCTTCTCTTCTACCCCCACGGCGCAAGACCCGACGGGGACGACGTGACCCAGACGGGGCCCGTATTCAAATACCTCCAGAGCAAGGGCTTCCGGGTGTTCTTCTCCGTGGGCATCGAGTCCTACTCCAAGGTAAAGAGCGACATTTCCGCCGTTATCGCAGACAGGCTCCACCCCGACGGCACCACTCTGAGATACTCCCGCGAGAAGTACCTCAAGTTCTACGACGCCAAGGACGTTTACGATTACGAATGGAGACCCAACTACGGCAACAGCTGGTAATAGCCATGCAAATGGCGTGCTGCAAAACGCAGCACGCCATTTTTTTACTGATAAAACTACTTGTACGCCCTGTACAGGAATGTTATTATCTGGCCTCTTAAGCAGCTGTCGCCGGGGGAAAACCTGTCCTCTCCTGTGCCTTTTGTGATGCCGTTTTCGGCGGCCCAGCGGACGGCGTCATAATAGAAATCCTCATCGGACACGTCGCCGAACGGATTATCTCCCGACGCCTTTCCCTCCTTCGCCCGGTAGATGAAGGTCACGCTCTCGGACCGGGAAACGGTCTGCCCTGGAGAAAACGTGGTTTCGGAGGTACCTCGGGTTATGCCGTTTTCATAGGCCCAAAGGACAGCCTTATAGTAATAGTCCTCCCCTTTTACGTCCTCAAAGGGATTGTCCGTCGTTTCCGGCTCGGGGCAGCCGGCGGCCCGCCAGAGGAAAGTGACCGTCTGGGCTCTGGTGCATTCCGCCCCCGGAGAAAACATGTCCTCCTCCGTGCCCTCGGTGATGCCGTTATTAACAGCCCACATGACGGCGTCGTAGTAGTAATCCTCCTCAAAAACGTCCTTAAAGGGGTTTTCAGTCTGACCTGCCTCCGGCTTCGGGGCGGCGGGAGGATCGGTCACCGGCACATAACTGTCGCCGTCGTCAACGGGCGGTCTGACGATTGTCACATAGCAGATGTCCTTCAACCTACTGTCATCCGCGGCATGCACTTCAATTTTAATAGAATCAATTTCAGACGGAATATCGGAGAAGACCGTAAGGATACCCCGCTCCTGGTCGTAGTTCACCCAAGTTTCGATGGACTCATCATCTGACCAGTCGCCGTTTTCATTTACATACCATATTTCAGGATAGAACAGGCCCTCGTAATCCGACACAAAATTATCGTCACAGTCTTTCCAGCCGGAAGTGAGGCTGACCGCAGTTCCGGCAGTCACGGTGAGTTCATATATGTCAAAGCTCGGATAAACTGTTTTGGCCATTAATGTCACGTCCTCCGACGGCATGGTGTACCAAAGCGATCCTACGCGCAGGTCGGAATTGGGGTCCGGCGGCAGGTTTTCTCCGTTTGCCGCCCAGGTGTAAAAGAAGCATTGCCTGGCTGCGGCGGAGACGCCCGCCGTCTCGCCGGGGAGATAAAGCCCCTCCTGCCCCGTTATGGCGTGTATCCACTTGTCCCCCTCCAGCCTCAGCTCCACGCATACGGGCGCGGTCACAGCGGCTTCCGCCGCCGCGCCAGAGCTGTCGCTGACCGTCACGGTTTCGGTATAAGAGCCGGGCTCGGCTGTATCGGAGGTTGAGACCGTAAACCCGGCGCTCTCTCCGGGCTTAAGATCGCCCAAATCGGTTTCAGACAGCGTAAAAACGCTGTTGCCTGAAAGGGACACCGTGACGCTCTCGGCAGTATCAGTACCTTTATTGGTAACGGTAAGGGCGATATCTGCCTGCCCTGCCTTTGCCCTGGGAAGCTCGGCGGAGGATATAACGGCCCCGTCAGCGCCCGTTATAACAAGAGAGTCATGGGAAACGGCGACCTGACACGTGTCGCTGTAAACCGTGCCGCCGACGTCGGCGGAGGCGGTCACCGTGAGATAATCGGCGGTCTCGTCCGCGCCTACGGTAAGGGTGCCGTCAGCGCTTACGGCGGTATCGGCGCTGGTGTTTCCGCTCACGGCCCAGGCTATGGGCTTATCTTTGAAAACACCGCCCCCGGCAGCCTCGATTATCCGGCTCATGCCGGGTACCAGGGTGAGTCCGTCGGAGGTTATATCCAGCTTGCCCGCCAGCATTTTTATGCAGGGCAAAAAGGTGTCCTCGTCCTTGGTGTAACCCGGCGGCGGGTCGGGGTTTACGAATTTTGAACGCCACTGACCATAAGAGCCGTCGTTGTTTTGTTCCCGCATATAGGTGTATTCATAGGTATTGCCGTTATACTCAAAGGTGGGGGGCGTTCTGGCCTCTGCGTCCTTGAAGCCGGGGTATAGCAGATAATCAACGAAAATGTGGGGCTCCGGCGCCTCCTGCGTTGGTATGAGCTTTATATAGACGCCGAGAAAATCCCCGTCGAAGAGAATGGGTTCCGTAAGGGGTATTGTAAAGAACCCCGGGGCGTCCGTCGTTATCCTTTCTACAAAAGTGAAGTCCGCCGTGTCGATCTCGTCGGGCTGTTTGGGCGAGTAATCGGTATTTACGTAGAGGTCGAAGGCAGCGTTTGAATCGAGGGCTATGCGTAAAGACTCTATAAGCTGGACGCCCTCCCCCTCCTTCGGATAGATGCTGTATATCTCGCTTGGAGGGTTTTCAAGACATTTAATGGTTGTAAGATTATCAGCTATCGCTGGGCTATTGATGCACTTCGCGTTGTCGTAAAAAACGAGATTCGGGTCAAAGGCTTTAACGCCGTCTATACATAAGCAGCTTGACAGAATATTGATGTTGTAATAGGATGCCCAGAAATAGCCTGTCTTCGTTCCGTCCCCGTTGGGTATGCCCCAAGTATCTCCCCAAGAGTTTTTTACAAGCCAGGCGCCGTCTCCGGGGGGCGTCCGGGAAAAATTATCCTTTGAATAATTATCGTCCCAGCCCACGATAAGTACGGAGTGGTTTTTTGTGTTGTCATTAGGATAATAGTAAGCTCCCGTCTGCGGGTTGTAATTATAAGACGAAGTATTCCAATACATTTGGGCAAAGACGGCCCCGGCGCTCATTACCCCCTGCTTTATGGGCGTTATGTAGTGTTCCCATACGCCGTCGTCCCACTCTCCTATACCCTTTGTGAGGAAACGGATGTTCTGCACGGAGCAGAAACGCTTTTCCCCGATCTTTTTCGTTATCGAAATATCACGGTAGGGCTGCTCCCGGTATCCTAAATCCCCAAGCGGGTCATCTTCCTCCAGCACAACGCCGGAAAGGCCTGTGCCGCGCATAGCGTAGCATGCCCAGGAATATTTGTAGGCCCCGTTAAACGTCGATCCTACTACGCCCTCAAAGGGATTTGCCAGATCGTCTTTCGAAAGGCCATACCAGTTCAAGGAATAAACGGCGTGCATTTCCGAAAAATCTATATCCGGGGAAACAGGCGCGCCGTCAAGACCGTGCTTCAGCAGATACGCCTCCGTCGCGCCGGTGCCCGTAAAGGCCCAGCATATACCCACTTGCTGCTGAGCCTTTACGGCGCTTTGATTTATGACGTTGAGCCTCCGCTCCTCACCTTCGCCGTCTATCGTGAAGCCGTAGGATGAGGGCAGAGGCACTGCCCGCAGCCGGAGTTTTGGACGTTCCTCCCAGGCAAAATGCAGGTCAAAATCTTCGGCGGGGAGCAGACCCGCGGCGTGCTCAGGCTCCTGAGCGGCAGGCTCCGGCTGCTGAGGCAAGTATTCCGGCGCGGCCAGTGCCGCCGGTGACAAAAGCCCAGTCAGCAAAAGAAGGGAAATCACGGCCGCCGCCGTTTTTTTAAGTCCGCCCATAACGAAACCTCAATTCGCTGTTTTTGTTTATTTTATCAAAAGCTGCGTATCATATCAACTGTTTTAAACGAAT
>JAFYCQ010000049.1 GCA_017539635.1 Oscillospiraceae bacterium | reverse complement strand
CAACGTAAAGGCCCAGGAGCACATGCTGGAATCCTACCCCGAGCTCAAAGGTATGTACAAGCCCGGCGACGGCAACACGGAGGTCTATTATCTCAAAAACGCCCGGGCGCTGATATGCTCCTTCACGGAAAAGCCCGTGGAGATCTGCTTCTGATACGCAATGGAGGACGCATACGCCGCCCTGCGGCTGGAAAACCAGCTCTGCTTTCCCCTCTACGCCTGATCCCGGGAGATCATCAAGCAGTATAAGCCCCATTTGGACGAGCTGGGGCTCACCTATACCCAGTACATCACCATGATGGTGCTGTGGGAAAAGGGCGAGGCGACGGTTAAGGAGCTGGGGGAGCAGCTTTATCTGGACTCCGGCACTCTTACTCCCCTGCTTAAGAAGCTGGAGGCAAGGGGCTGCATCATCCGCACCCGCTCCAAAACCGACGAGCGTAATCTGATGATAACCGTTACCCCGGAGGGCATGGCGCTGCGGGAGCAGGCCGTCTCCGTCCCGGCGAAAATGGCCCGGTGCTCCCGACTTGACGAAAACGAGGCCGGGGAGCTCTACCGGCTGCTGCATAAGCTGCTGGGGAAATAAAAAGTATATAAAGTCAAAACCTCCGGCTTGGCCGGAGGTTTCAGACTATAGACAAACCTACAATCGAAGAAGAAAACTGCAATTAAGGAGGCGGGGAATTGTGAAGGGGCCGGCCGAGAGGCCCCTTCACGTCGCATCACCCGCCCGCAGGCGTATTATTTGCAAGCTTTGCTTGCAAATAATTTCGGCGCGGAGACTTTGTCTACGCGCTGAAACCTCCGGCTTGGCCGGAGGGTTTGATTTCTTATTCCAAATTACTCTCCGAATCCCTTGATCCCGTACTGGAGGTAGGGGGCGAAGAAGCTTGTGGTGGAGAGCCATGCCTTTTTGTCGCGGGAGAAAGCGATGACCTGGGTCTTGTTGCCGTTGGGGTCTTTGTCGGCCAGGATCTCCACGGTGCCGTTGTCGTAATTGCCGTAGAGGGTCATATCTTTTCCCACGTACTCACGGCTTATTTCTCCGTTATACAGGCCGTCAACCACCTCGCCTCTTATGATGACCGTCTGGAGCTCGGCGTCGAGGCTTTCCTTGGAATACTCATGCGCCTCAAAGGAGCCGTTGGGCAGGTCGTTTGACCAAGTGGTGTCGGCGTAGTAAACTGACGTGTCAAGATAGCTGCCGCCGCAGTACAGCCACCGGCCTTCGCCGCTCCTCTGTCCGTCCACGTAGTCGCCGTAATAGAGGAAGGCGCTGTAGCTTATGACATAAAGGCCGATATACTTGTCTCCGGCTTTATAAACGAGGGGGGATAGGTCGTTGTTTTCATTTAGAGCGCTGTATATGTCGTAATAGGTGGAGTTGTGGGAAACCAGATTATCGTAAGTATAGCTGAAAGCGCCGGCGATGTCGTCCGCCTCCAGGAAGGGCTGCACGTTTTTTGCAAACTCCGCATACTCGTCTTCTATCTCGCTGCTCTCGATAACGGCGTCCAGCTGCTCGATTTCATCACTGATGCCGGCATACTTTCCGGCGGCGGAGGCCAGCTTGTCTCTCAGGGACTTGATTTCTTCCACATCCTCGCCGGAGGAGATCGCATTCTCTGCCCACTGCTTGTAGCAGTCCTCGATTTCAGTCTTCGTTTCCCCCGAGAGGGCGGGAACGATGCTGAGTTTGCGTTCCAGGAGCTTTATGGCCGTCTCATAATCTCCCGATTCCACCCAGCCTCTGGCCAGATCGGTGATCCTGTCCGTCAGCTTGATCGCAACCAGATCGTTTTCCGCGCCGGGATAGCCCTCGATAAGCTCCGCCTTGGCTTTCAGCACCGTCTCAACACCGTCCAGATCATCCTTTTCGAGGGCGTTGAGGGCCAGCTCGTCCAGCTTGTCGTTGAGCGAGTCGTAAAACGCCTGCTTTTCCGCTTCGTCATAGCCGACCACCAGCTTGGTTTCCTCCGCGTATGCGCCGATGGCCGTCTTCACGTCTCCGTTTTTCAGAGCGGCAGTTGCCTGCATGTCGTAAACGTCCATGCGCTCAATGAGGATGTCGGGGTTCTCGGGCCAAACCTCATAGGCCTCGTCCAGGGCGGCAATGGCCTCGTCGTACCGGCCGGAGGCGGCGAGGCTGTCGGCAGACTTAATGAGCTTTGCCGATCTCGACGAGGGGGAATTGCCCACGATCAGCACAATGGCGACTACAATAACCGCGATAGCCGCAGCCGCGATGATTATTTTCGGCCAAATTTTTCTTCTCGGTATTTTCTCCTGAACGGCAGGCGCGCTTTTGAAAGCCGGCTCAGGAGCGGGAGCGGGAGCTTTTTCCTCCCCGGCGGGAGCGGGCGGCTCCGGCGTCTCCTCACGGACTTCCTCCGCTTTTTCGGGCTCCTCCAGAATCTCCTCCGGCGCCTGTGCCTCAGTTATTTCCGGCGCTTTTTCGGGCTCCTCCGGCTGATGATCCGACGCTTCCGGCTCTTCTGGGGCGGGTGTTTCCTCGGCAGGGGCTTCGACCGGGGCTTCGACCGTTTCCTCGACCGGGGCCTCGACCGGCGCCTCGACCGGTTCTTCCACCGGGACTTCCACCGGGGCCTCGGGCCGGGGCTCCTGTATCCCTTCATTTACTTCCTTGATTTCTTCTGCGGGGGGCTCGGGCTTTTGGGGCACATTGATCTTCTGTCCGCAGGAGATGCAGAATTTCGCGCTGTCGGGCAAAAGTGTCCCGCAATTCATGCAATACATGGCGATCCTCCTGACAAATTATTACTCGCCGCTGATAATACAATATTATTATAACATTTCAAAACAGTTTAGGCAATACCGCATAATTCCGGTGCACAGACTGCGCCGTCAGAATTTCGTCAGATCGTTTGAAAACCGCCGGGAATACTTTTTGTATTTCCGAGGATTTTCGGGCGATATGACGAAATAGCAGGCAAGCAAGATGTGTGCCGGAACTTACGCGGTGTTGCCTTAAGGCAATACCGCATAATTCCGGTGCGCAGATTGCTAAATCTGACTGTATTCAATGTTTTTCTTGTCTTTTACGCTTTGCAGTGCTATAATATTAAAACAACGTTTAAAAAGAGGGGAATTTGTATGAATATTGAGCTTATAGTATTTATTATCTATTTCGTAGTCGTTCTGGCTATGGGCTTTTACTTCTTCCTCCGGACTAAAAACGGCGGCGAGAAGGACTACTTCTTAGGCGGCCGTAAAATGGGCGGCCTGGTGGCCGCGCTGTCCGCCGGCGCCTCGGATATGAGCTCCTGGGTGCTAATGGGCCTGCCGGCCTCCATCTTCGCTCTGGGCATGGGCCAGACCTGGATTGCCATCGGCCTGGGTCTTGGCACTATAGCCAGCTGGATCTTCGTCGCTCCCCGGCTTCGCACATTTTCCATCGTCTCCGGGGACGCCATCACCGTTCCCCAGTATCTTACCAACCGCTTCCTCTCCTCCAGCAAGGCGCTGCAGATAATCTGCGCCGTCATCTTCCTGGTGGTTTACGCAATTTACGCCGCCTCCAGCATCAAGGCCTGCGGCACCCTCTTCAACACCGTCATCGGCATCGACCAGAGAGTCGCCATGTACATAGCGGCGGCGATCATCATAGTTTACACCTTCTTGGGCGGCTTTTCCGCCGTCTGCTGGACGGACTTTTTACAGGGCCTTCTGATGCTCATCGCCCTTATGGCGACCCCCATAGTCGCTCTCATAATCACGAAAAACGGCGGCGGCGCTGAGACTGTCACCGTCCCGGAGCACTACTGGAACATGCTGCCCAGCGGAAAGCTGAACTGGCCCAGCATCTCCGAGATAATCACCGGCCTGGGCTGGGGCCTGGGCTACTTCGGAATGCCCCACATAATCATCCGCTTCATGGCCATAAGGTCCCCTGCGGAAATGAAAAAGTCCCGCATCATCGGCTCTGTATGGACCTGCCTTATTCTGATATTCGCCTGCCTGGTGGCTATCGTCGGCCGGAGCTTCTTGGGCGAGCTGGACGACTCCAGCCTCATCTTCATCAGCATGGTGCGCAGGATATTCCCCGCCGTAATTTCCGGTATACTCCTCTCCGCCATACTGGCGGCCTCCATGTCCACGGCTGACTCCCAGCTTTTAGCCTCGGCCTCGGCCTTCGCCAGCGACGTCTATAAGCCCGTCATACGCAAGAACGCCTCCGACAAGGAAATGCTCTGGGTGGGACGCATCGTCGTCATCATAATTTCCATTGCCGCCCTGCTCATCGCCGCCGACCCCAAT
>JAFYCQ010000048.1 GCA_017539635.1 Oscillospiraceae bacterium | reverse complement strand
CCTCCCACCCCTCCGCCGACTTCTCGGCCAGGGCCTTTTCAAGCCCCTCCCAGGATCTTTTGTCCTTGGGGTATTCGAGTATTTTGAACTCCTTCATGCTTTAACCTCAGTTTATGATATGTGATACGCCGAAGGTTATGGCCAAAACGATGAGCCCCGCCGCCAAAACTCCCGCAGCGATCACCGGCATGGCCCTTTTTAGGCGTATATCGAAAAGCGCCGCCACCAAAGCCCCCGTCCAGGCGCCGGTGCCCGGCAGGGGTATCGCCACTAAGAGGAACAGCCCCAAAAGCGACCATTTGTCGATGTAAGAGCGCTTCGACCTGGCCCGCCATTCAAGCCGCACCACGATGCGCCTTAAAAACGGCACGTGCTTTTTCAGCCATTTGAAAATACTTCTGGCAAAGAGGATTATAAAGGGTACCGGCACTAAATTTCCCACCACGGCCACGAAATACGCCGTTAAGTGGGGAAGCCCCAGGGACACGCCCAAAGGCAGCGCCCCACGCAGCTCCACAACCGGCAGCATCGCCGTTATGAATGTGGCTAAAAGCGGATATTTGTATAGCGATTTCAGCATGTTCTATTTCTCTCCACGCAGCTCGATTATCCTGTCCCTCAAAGCGGCGGCATACTCAAATTCCAGCATCTTTGCCGCCTTCTTCATATCCTTCTCCAGCTTGGCAATGGCCTCTTCCCGCTCCCGCTTCGTCAGCTTCACGCCGCTGCCGCGTCCGGGGGTGACCTCGGAGGATATTTCGATGAGCTCCCGCACGTCTTTCTTTATGGTCCGGGGCACTATGCCGTTTTTCTCGTTGTAGGCCTTCTGCTTTTTCCGGCGGCGCTCGGTCTCGTCTATGGCCGCCTTCATGGACGGGGTCACGGTGTCGGCGTACATGATGACCCGGCCGCCGGCGTTCCGTGCCGCCCTGCCCACCGTCTGGATAAGGCTCGTCTCACTGCGCAGAAAGCCCTCCTTGTCCGCGTCTAAAATGGCGACAAGGGAGACCTCCGGCAGGTCAAGCCCCTCCCGCAGGAGGTTTATGCCGATGAGCACGTCAAATTCGCCCAGTCTCAGATCCCGCAGGATCTCCATGCGCTCTATTGCGCCTATGTCGTGGTGCATATACCGCACCTTTACGCCCAGCTTCGTAAAATGCTCCGCCAAATGCTCGGCCATTTTCTTGGTGAGGGTGGTTACCAGGGTGCGCTCGCCCTTTTCCGTGGTGGCGCGGATCTCCGCCAGAAGGTCGTCTATCTGCCCGGTGACCGGGCGGACGAAGATCTCCGGGTCCAAAAGCCCCGTGGGGCGTATGACCTGCTCGGCTATCTGGGAGGAGCGGGAGCGTTCGTATTCCCCCGGCGTGGCGGAGACGTAGGTCACCTGGCAGAGCTTCTCGTTGAACTCGTCGAAGCTCAGGGGCCTGTTGTCAAAGGCGGAGGGCAGACGGAAGCCGAAATCCACAAGGCTCTTTTTCCGCGCCCTGTCGCCGTTGAGCATTGCCCGCACCTGGGGCAGGGTCACGTGGCTCTCGTCTATGAACATTATAAAATCCTTGGGGAAATAGTCTATGAGGGTCATGGGGGCGGAGCCGGGGGCCCTGCCGGAGATTATCCGGGAGTAGTTCTCTATTCCCGTGCAGTAGCCCAGCTCCCGCATCATTTCAAGGTCGTACATGGTGCGCTCTCTTATTCTCTGGGCCTCTATGAGCTTGTCGTTTTCCTTGAAGAACTTGACCCGCTCCTCCATCTCCTCATATATTTCCTTCATGGCCCGCTCCATTTTTTCGGGAGTGGTGACGTAGTGGGAGGCGGGGTAAATGGCGGCATGGGAAACGTTCCTCACCGGCGTGCCGGTGACGATATTTATTTCGCTAATCCGGTCTATCTCGTCGCCGAAAAACTCCACCCGCAGGGCGTGATCCTTGGCGTAGGCCGGGAAGATCTCCACCGTGTCGCCCCTGACCCGGAAGGTGTTCCGCTCAAAGGCCAGGTCGTTCCGCTCGTATCTGATGGACACCAGCTTTTTCAAAACGGCGTCCCGCTCGGCAGCCTGTCCCACCCGGAGGGACACCACCATGCTGGCGTAATCTATGGGGTCGCCCAGACCGTAAATGCAGGACACCGACGCCACCACCAGAACGTCCCGCCGCTCGG